>NZ_JAKMZC010000030.1:0-27152 GCF_029890535.1 Vibrio sp. S/42/10
ACTCATGAGTTCACGAACAACCGTGCCATATAGAAATAGAATTATTATTAAATAAAAAAACCAAGACAAGGAAATAATCTCAATTTTATAGTTAGAACCAAATAGTGCAATAAATATAGAATATGAAACTGAAATCAACACCAGAATATACATTTTCATTCTTGGAAGTCTTTTCCAAATTAAACACGAAAATTCAGTACGTAATATAAAAAAAACGAAGAAAGATATTGATGTACTCACAGCAGCACCAGCTGCACCATATAATGGAATCATAAAATAATTTCCAATAACATTAACAGCAAGAGCAATTAAAGATGCTATTAATGCAAACATTGACTTTTTAGTTACACCAATACCGATCATTGTAGTTTCGGAAAGGGTATACAGGAGAGGAAATCCCATACATGACAATACAATGTATTTTACATCAATGTAGTCGCTAGGTAGAATATAATCTATAACCCAAGAAAAAACGCCAGTAAGGCAAAAAAACACGAGAATAATAAGTGTTATCATCTCTTGAATTCTTGGTATTTTTTCAAGATTACGCCCCTCAGAACACCATTTATATACTGTCGGAGCCCAAATCGTTGAGAATATTTTTTGCAATACAATTGCAGCTCCAGCAAAACTCACAGATACCGAATAAAGGCCAAGTTCGTCTAGTGTTGAAAATACTTTAATAAAAACTTTATCAACCGATGTTAGCCCCCAAAAAGCAACACTGCTAAACACTAAAGGAAAACCAAACTTGATTAGATTTTTCAGCCTATCGATATCTATTACACTCGGTAGCGATCTTCGAATTGACTTTTGTGTTAGATAGACGAGAGTAGCAAATGTTAGTGTAAATGATATTATATTTGCAATTATAAGCCCTGAGAATTCATATATTTCGTTAAGATAGATATATATTAAAACAACGATTAGAACTCCGAGCTTAGGTAGTAATTGAGATAATGAGTATTGGAAGCCTTTTTCTTTCATCCTTAAGTTCAAAGCTAAGAACCGACTAAAAAAAGATAACACTATACAAAGAATAACACCCAAGCTATACAATGTACTTTCAACATCAAAAATCAAACTAGATATGAGTCTATAGTCGAACACGAATGCAAAAAAAAGCACACTACATAATACAAATGCACCTGGAAGGAAGCATTCTTTTAGTAATGCGTTCCTATCTTCAGTTTCATGGTAGCTCCTGACATAAGATTGATCTAAACCTAATGTAAAAAAAAGCGTTGAGAAGCTAACAATAGTTGATAATAAACTAATCCGACCAACATCACTTGGAGAAAAAAACCAGGTTATAATAGGTAATATCAATAGTGATAAAGCGGCACTACCAACTGGTCCAATGGAAAATCCTAGTATATCTTTAACCTTCATTAAAGTAACTCTTTAGCTCTCTAATCACTAGATCTATATCAGACTCCTTCATGCCAAAATATAGTGGGAGTCTTAATATTCTTTCACTTTCAATAGTTGTATAAATATCATCACCGATGAAATTTCCATATTTTTTTCCAGCTGGAGATGAATGAAGTGGTACATAATGAAATACCGAAGAGATATCTTTGCTCTTCAAGTATTCAATGATGCACTTCCTTTCGGTTGAATCCTTAACTTTAATATAAAACATATGAGCATTATGATTACTAATCGTATTTATTGATGGAAGTTCAACAAGCCCTCTTTCTTTCAAATAAACCAAACCTTTATAATATTTATTCCAAGAATCAATACGATTGTCATTTATTTTATATGCACACTCCAACTGAGCATATAAGTAAGCACATTGTAACTCGCTAGGTAAATAACTACTACCAATACCAACCCAAGTATACTTATCAACAATACCTTCAATAAATTGTGAACGATTGGTGCCCTTTTCTCTCAAAATTTCAGCATTTGCTACAAAAGCCTCATCATTAATTAAAAGAAGCCCTCCCTCTCCCCCACTAGTATAATTTTTTGTCTCATGAAAACTAAAGGCCCCCAAATGACCAATCGAACCTAGAGCTTTTCCTTTATAACTTGACATAACTCCCTGGGCTGCATCTTCAATTACGAAGAGCCCATGTCTTTTTGCCAAATCCATAATTGTATCCATTTCGCAAGCAACACCGGCATAATGGACAGGGACGATCGCTTTTGTTTTATTGGTTATAGCCGCTTCTATTTTAGATTCGTCGATATTCATATTGTCCTTTCTAATATCAACAAAAATAATTTTCGCACCTCTTAGGACGAATGCATTAGCGGTACTCACAAAAGTATAGCTTGGCAAAATAACTTCATCCCCTTCTTCAATGCCAATTAACATCGCTGCCATTTCTAGAGCATGTGTGCAACTCGAAGTCATTAAACATTTGGAAACGTGAAATTCATGCTCAAACCAGTTTTGGCACTTAGCACTATATATGCCGTCTCCACATAAACTTTTAGATTCAATTGCATTTTTTATATATTTAATTTCTGTACCTACGACTGGAGGCGTATTAAAAGGAATCATTATCCACTTGGTCCTATAAAAGAGTTTTCTATTGTATCATCATGGCCAAATTAATTAAAATTTTCATAAGACCATTTATATTAGTAAGTTTTTTCACATTGCATAATTAAATTATCTAATGAAAAATATGATTTAACTATATCTATATTTTTTTCTTTTTCAAAAAAATCGAGAGGTTCCAGAGATACCTTTCCAGAGTCAATGTCAAATACTGTCAATCCAAGGGAGGTAAATAGTTTATATGCTGTAGTACTGCCTTTTAAATAAACTTTCTTTCCTTGACCAATGAAATTTATTGCATTGCCCATAGCTTCCTGACGATCGTGATTTAATATGACTAAGTCGATCTTTGACATATGAGATAAATAATCAGAAAATCCCATAAACTCAGTTAACGGTATAAATTTATTGCCAAATTTTTTTCTGCCATCGACCAAAACCTCTTCAACATTGCTTCTATCACCATAGGATAATGGAGCATAAATATGCGTATTCAACGTGCTTTCGCTTACCAATGAAGATATTATATCGAACGCTTCAATATGATTATTGGTTCGATTAGAAGAGTTACCGACTTGGATGTTACATATATTTGAACTTTCATGGTTATTATTTTTTTTCACATAATTATTATGGTATATATTACTATTATAAAGTAGACATTCATGATACTTTCCTTTCGCTCCGCACCACTCCCTAGCTAACTCTATATCTCCTGGAACATAAGTAACTAAATGTCCAATATTCTTAATTACATGAATCCTAAATTTATTGGTTATTTTATCTTTGAGCTTCGTGTGTTTTCTGTTGACCAAATATAAATCTTTTCCCCATATTACCCAATAGCATTTTTTTAATAAGGGAAAGTTAACCATCAATAAAAGAATCAGGTAGATATCCCCTAATCCGTGAAGAACTATTTTATCGGATCGATACATAAGATTTAGCATAGGAATATATCTTAATAAAATTCCCACCAACTTATTAGATTTTTTTTTTACGTGATAACTATCCTCACCAGCTTGGTATGGGAATTCTTTTATATCACCATATGTATAGAAATATTGCTTATTTTCAGTTTTTAATTTTTCTCTTGTTAATTCAATAAAAGGCGGGATGAATTTTTCAAGGCAAGCCACATGTAATGTTTTCTTACGTCCCATTATTCAAACCACTCTCAAATTTAGTTACAAGATTTAGTAGTTCTTTTTTTCTATTTTTAACTCTCTTTGCAGGGCTTCCAAAATAAATCCCCCAAGAAGAGGTGCTCTTATTTACTAAGGAATTAGCTCCTATTGAACAACCTATTTCGATAACAACACCAGGCATAATAATACTATTAGTTCCTATAATACTATGCTCTCTAATCTCCACTTTGGCACAATATTCGTTTTTATATTTTTTAGGTATTATTGAGTTTGTCATTGTCGAACCAGTATAATCATCTGACTGAGAAAAAACTTTAACACCGTAAGCTAATGTTACATAAGAGGACAATGTAACACCTTCAGTCCCACCAGCAATAAGACAGAAAGGCGTTATGTGGCAAAAGCATCCAATATCTACATTACCCGAGATTATACATAAGTCATCTATACGAGAATAATCACCAATAATTATTTTTTCAGGTTCATAAAATATTGCTAATGAGCTTATTTTCACATCACATCCAACATATTTAAACCCAACATCATCAATTTCTTTTCTTGTTAGATATGCCATTATATCAATCCAATTTATTATTTTATTAGTGAATATATATATTTACCATAAGCATTCTTTTTATATCTATCGCAATAGATATTAAGAAATTCACGATCTATCCATCCATTATTTAGAGCAATTTCTTCCAGGCACGCTATCTTAAAACCTTGTCTCTTTTCTACTGTTTCAACAAATGAAGACGCTTCATGTAAGCTCTCATGTGTTCCAGTATCAAGCCAAGCAAATCCACGTCCGAGCAACTCCACATTTAAGTTGTCATTTTCCAAATACATTTGATTTAATGTGGTAATTTCTAATTCGCCGCGCTTTGATGGTTTTACTTTCTTCGCATATTCAATGACATTATTGTCATAGAAGTACAATCCAGTTACAGCAAAGTCTGATTTAGGTGACTCAGGTTTCTCCTCGATTGATACCACTTTCATATCAGCATCAAACTCTACAACTCCGAACCGCTCTGGATCATGTACACGATAGCCAAATACAGTCGCGCCTTTACTTTTTTTTGCTGCATTTAAAAGCTTAGGACTAAACCCTTGCCCCCAAAATATATTGTCTCCTAAAATCAAACACACTGAATCATCACCAATAAAGCTTTCACCAATGATAAAAGCTTGGGCTAACCCTTCTGGTTGAGGCTGGATAGCATATTCAATACTAATACCAAATTGTTTACCATCACCAAGAAGCCTCGTGAAACTTTCCTTGTCTTCAGGGGTCGTGATAATAAGGACATCTCTTATTCCAGATAACATTAAAACTGACAACGGGTAGTAAATCATCGGTTTATCATATACAGGGAGAAGTTGCTTAGAAACTCCTTGTGTTATTGGATAAAGCCTTGTGCCTGAGCCTCCGGCTAATATAATACCTTTCATTGTTTAATTTCCTTTGATTCTGTTGTTTCTACACCCAAACGCTCACGTTGGTAACTACCGTCTTGTACATTTTGGCACCAGGCTGAATTATCTAAATACCATTGAACCGTTTTACGAAGACCCGTTTCGAATGTCTCTTCTGGCGTCCAGTCTAGCTCACGCTGCATTTTGCTTGAATCTATTGCGTAACGGCGATCGTGACCTGGACGGTCTTGAACGTACGTAATTTGCTCTGCATACTTCGATTCTTTCGGTACTAACGTATCTAGGATGTCACAAATAGTATTAACCACTTCAAGGTTTTTCTTCTCGTTGTGGCCACCTATGTTGTAGGTATCGCCTACTTTCCCTTCCGTCACCACTTTGTAGAGTGCTCGCGCGTGGTCTTCAACAAACAGCCAGTCGCGGATTTGGTCACCTTTACCGTAAATAGGTAAATCCTTGCCTTCAAGCGCATTGAGGATGACCAGTGGGATCAGCTTTTCAGGAAAGTGATATGGGCCATAGTTATTAGAGCAGTTAGTTACTATGGTCGGCAGGCCGTAAGTGCGTAACCATGCACGAACTAAATGATCGCTCGATGCTTTTGACGCCGAGTATGGGCTTGATGGCTCATAAGAGGTTGTCTCTAAAAACATTGGCAACTTTTTATTGGCTGAAGGCTCTGTCCCTACTTCCACGTCATCAGGATGTGGAAGGTCGCCATACACCTCATCAGTAGAGATGTGGTGAAAACGAAACTCTGCTTTTGCACCTTCTTCCAGTGTATTCCAATACTCGCGAGTTGCCTCGAGTAGGGTATAAGTGCCGACAATATTGGTTTCGATGAATGCGGCAGGGCCAGTGATTGAGCGGTCAACATGCGATTCAGCCGCAAGATGCATCACCGCATCCGGTTGGTGATCGGCAAACACGCGATCAAGCTCAGCTCGGTTGCAAATATCGACTTGTTTAAATACGTAACGTTCACTTGAATCCACTTCGATAAGAGATTCTAAATTACCTGCGTAAGTGAGCTTATCAACGTTGACCACGCTGTCAGATGTATTCTTGATGATATGACGAATGACTGCAGAGCCGATAAAGCCAGCACCACCAGTGACGAGGATCTTCATAGTTTTCTCTTGTAGTATACTGTTTAGAACAACTCACGAACGTGAATGAGTATAGAATTTTAAAGGTTTAGAGGTTTAATCTCACGAAAATGTCTCAGTCAATATTAAGCCACTGAAACACTTTTTATTCATTTTGAGACAGCCTATTTTCGACCATTCCTTGTAAACCTAGATTTTTCTTACTTTTTAAAAACGGCCCCAATGGGCCGCCAAAAGTAACCTTTCTGTAGTTTGTAGCGCTTTTTACTTGCTAACTACTGACTTGGCTAACTGCTTACTTGCCACTCTTGCATTTGGGTACGCTACCGCCCTTAGGTTTGGCTCCCACAGGCAATAGTGACAATCTGTTCGCTTTATGCGGTTTTTATACGCTTTTAAATACGCAGCGCATTTTAGCAAAGTAAGTGCATATTAACCAGTTTGAAATTCACCCTGTCTGGTCGAACATCTTACCAAGCATTTACCCAGCGAAAGCATTGTACGTTGTGTAGAAACTGGGTTCCTATGAAGTAGCGGTTTTCTTGTGCTGCATCGCAATAGCGCTTTTCTATATCAATGAAAATGTTGCCGTTTCGGTATAACGAAACAAAGCTTTGGTTGTTGTTTACCGCCAATAGCACTTTAATCTCAGTGCGTGTTAGCCCTTGCGGGTAGTGGTTAACAAGCAAACCTAAGAACTCGCCAATGCGCCCTTCAACCCGCGCTATCTCTTTTTCTAAAATCGTTACCTTCTCTTCCGTTGTCAGTTTTTTTAGGCTGGTCTCGTCCATGTTGCCCTCTCCTAATTGTACTTTTCTCTCTTGACGTTTTTTGTCTGTGTTCGCTTTGGCTGGTCTAAGCCTGTAATTGATTCGACATTCAGGCTCTCATTGCTGGTTGTCTCTACTCGTCGATTTCGATTGAATTAGGGCCTTGATGCGCTCTTCAAATGGGTTGATGGTACTTTTAGCTTTGTAGTCTGCGAGGGCCTGCGTGACCGGTGTTGGTTGTTGTGGTTCTAGCGATTGGCTTTCAGCTTGGTCATTTTGAATTGAGTGCGTGTGGTTTACATCTACTGTCGGTTTATCTGTGTTTGTTGGCCCTGTTGTGTTTGTTAGCCCAGCAGTAGTTATTGAGCCAGCTGCGTTCATTGAACCAAGGGCTTTGATCGGGTTGGCGGGCTTAGCGGTTCTTTTTTGTTTAGACGCTTGGGTTTGTGTTTGGGCTTGCTTAGGGGCTCTTGTTTTCTTAAATGCGGGCGTTAAACCTCGTTTGGTTTGGGCTTGCGCACTTCTTCTCAGCCAGCCATTAACAAAGTGGCCAATGTGCTCAAAGGGTTTGCGCTTGTCGGGGTTGATGTATAACCAAGCTTGCATGGCATGCAGCTCTTGCAGCACATCTAACTTTGGGTAGGTGCGTTTTAATATTTCATAGAACTCATGATAAATCGGTGCATAGCCCTCTTTGGTAAGCAGGTCAATCACGGCTTCGTTCTTGGTTTTTCTTTTGGGTTTAGAGGTGAAGGTGGAGGTGGGGGTGGCCGTCTCAGGTTCTTCAGAACGGTTTGGGGTATTAAGCACATCGGCGCCATCTGAGATGCCGTTTTTCAAGTTCAACTCTGTTTTATGTTCTTTATGAAAGATTATGTGTGCCGGACGATCACTCTCCGTGTTGGATCTTGAGTCACCCAGGTGAGTGTCTGAATGGTCACTTATAGGCAGATTTGGCGTGTGGGTATTGAGATCCGATTTATGTTGATCTGTTTTATGGATGTCTTTTGGCTGTAGAGCTACGTCTTCTTGATCTAGAACTCTGGCTGCTTGGTCTAGATCGGCCTGCTGAATGTGGCTTCCGCTGGGTAGGCGTAGCTGATATAGATTACTGCGCTGGCGCCCTGAATCATCAAACCGCTTTATCCGCTTCACAAACCCTTGCCTTTCGAGTTCGTTAACGTGCCGTTTAACGGTTCTTACCGACACTTCACAATATTGCGCTAAGTAATTTAAGGAAGGAAAGCACACGCCGCGCGCGTCTGCGTTGTCGGCCAATTTTAATAACACCAACTTGCTTATTGGTGAGCCGGTTTTTAATGGGATGAAAGAAAGAATGAGGGAAACACACATGAATAACGCTCCTTGTTAATTGGTCTATCTATTTGCCTGGTTCTCGCTATAAAGGCTCATAGATATGCATAACCATTGATAAAAAAGGCATTAACAACACTTTTTAGCGCTTTGGGGGCGAAGGTACGGCGATATAAAAAGTAACAAAAAGTGTTTTTCCTATGTGTTCTCACTGTTATGCAACAAGAACACTACTTAAGATGATTACCTTCGAAGCACCTCTCACTTTTTTGTGTTCCTCCATTTTCACATTATTGCCACCAACCCCAATCAAGATTCTTGAAGTACATTGCTCTCCCCATACAGCAATAAGGTGCTTAATGAAGGCGATAGTTTCTCTTTTTATTTCAGCGTATCAACCCGGTATGGCGAGCATCGAATGCCGTTATTTTAAAGAGCTGTATTTTGAAGGTGCTCGTTTTGAAGATCTGTATTTCGAAAACCGGCACCTTGAAAAGGCTTATTTCGAAGACTCGCTCTTGGAAAGTCCCAGCTATGAAGATGTTTGCTGGATGATCAACCGAGCGCGGCGTAAATCGCCACTGGGTTATTGCGTGATGTATTTACGCTATGTCAGCAACCACTCTGGTTATGCAAAAACCTTAGAAGCAAGTTTGCGACAACACATCGCATTACACCCTGATTTAAAAGATTCGTTATCCACATTTTTAGTCACCTGGTTACAACAACAAGAGGATTTATTTTGTCAAACACTCCACCAGCAACTGATCGAGTTCCACACCAGCCATTAGAGGCGTCTGTTTTGCCAGAGCGGGCTTGTACGGAAGAGCAAAATTGTTCACGAGGTCAGGAAGGCTCGGAAGAACAGGCTAGCAAGGTCAAGCTCATCCCCTCGTTAGATCCTTGTTTGCCTTCAGCATCCTATTCTTTCAGCCTGGTTTCGGTTTTACTCCGCTTACCTCATTGCCCGCCATACTCTTTTATTACGGTGCATTGCAGCGCCACACCACCGGAGCAAGATGTTAACGTCGCCGAGATTCGCCGATGGCATAAAGAGAAAGGCTGGCGCGATGTGGGATACCACTTTGTGATTCGTCGCAGTGGGGATGTCGAACTTGGCAGGCCGCTGTCGCAAACCGGCGCACACGTGAAAGGACACAACAAGAGCAATATTGGCATTTGTATCGTCGGTGGCTGTAATACCGATCTGCAACCAGAAGATAACTTCACACTTGGGCAGCGTAAGGCGCTGTTTGGTTTGGTGGCCGCCTTGCAAGAGCAGTTCTTGATTTCAGATGAGAACGTGAAGGGGCATAAAGATTGGGGGGTGAATAAGGCGTGCCCAGTGGTGAAGCTAAGAGAGTAAGAGCAGATTCCAGATACCTCGTTCCTCAGTTCTGGAATGACGGAAGGACAAGGAAGAACTAGAAAGGCGGAATATAACCAATCAACAAACCAAGGAGCAGTATGACATTGTTCGGAAGAATATTCGGGAGCCAGTCTTCCATTAACAAAGGGTTAGATGCACTCACCAACACAGGAGATGCGATGTTTTTTACTGATGAGGAAAAAGCGAAGCACAAACTGGCACTGCTTAAAGCGTATGAACCTTTTAAGTTAGTCCAGCGCTACATTGTGTTGTTGTTCACCATTCCTTATGTGGCACTGCATGTGATGGTGATCTTGGGTTGTATGCACGGCTACGATTGGAAGCCTTTGGGGGAAATGACCAATGAAGCGTTTGGTTATCCGGTGTTAGCGGCAATTGGTTTGTATTTAACGGGAGGGGTGGTTAAGAAATAGAAGTGCAGGTGTGAGTGACGAGTAAACGGAATGCGGCAAATATAGAGATAGAGATAGAGATAGAGATAGAGATAAAAGGCAGATTCCAGATACCTCGTTCCTCACTTCTTAAGTAATAAAATAGCGGAATGACGGAGTCGCGAGCGGTGCGAGTAGTGAAGAATTTTGGAGTGGTTGACATTACTTAAAGTCGTCATTCTGAACAGTGAGGCTCGAGCGTGATTCAGAATCTAGCTTTTGGTGATAACGCGTTAGTAGCTGAAGAGAATTTGGGATACGAATGAACGATATGCGAAAAGCTTGAAGAGCGGAAAGAGCAGATTCCAGATACTTCGTTCCTCACTTCTTAAGTAATAAAATGGCGGAATGACGGAGTCGCGAGCGGTGCGAGTTGTGAAGAATTTTGGAGTGGTTGACGTTACTTAAAGTCGTCATTCTGAACAGTGAGGCACGAGCGTGATTCAGAATCTAGCTTTTGGTGATAACGCGTTAGGAGCTGAAGAGAATTCGGGATACGAATGAACGATATGCGAAAAGCTTGAAGAGCGGAAAGAGCAGATTCCAGATACTTCGTTCATCACTTCTTAAGTAATAAAATGGCGGAATGACGGAGTCGCGAGCGGTGCGAGTTGTGAAGAATTTTGGAGTGGTTGACGTTACTTAAAGTCGTCATTCTGAACAGTGAGGCACGAGCGTGATTCAGAATCTAGCTTTTGGTGATAACGCGTTAGGAGCTGAAGAGAATTCGGGATACGAATGAACGATATGCGAAAAGCTTGAAGAGCGGAATAACGGAATAACGGGATGTGTCACCACATCCCGTATCTGCTTTCTTTACTTCTTATCGCTCGAATAGGCGTAGTTGTAGTAACCGTAGCCGTATGAGCTTGATGCTTTCTTCTCGATGGCGTTGAAAATAACGCCTTTCACTTCGATACCCGATTGTTCAAAGCGGTGACGAGCCACATCGATCTCTTTAATGGTGTTTTGACCGTAACGCGCAACCATTAATGTGGTACCCGCAAAGGCGCCAACAATACTTGGGTCGGTTACCGCAAGTACGGGTGGGGTATCAACAATCACCAAGTCATATTCTTTCGATGCCCATTCCATCAGTTCTGCAAAGCGTGGGTGCATAAGCAGCTCAGAGGGGTTAGGTGGCACTTGGCCACGAGTAATAATGTCTAGGTTTTCTACCGGTGTGGTTTTAATAGATTGAGCAAACTCTTGCTTACCGCTCAGCACATCAGAAAGACCATTATCCCAGTTCACCCCAAAGCTTTGTTGTAGGTAACCTTTACGCATATCGGCATCAATCAACAATACCTTTTGGCCTGTTTTAGCAGCGACTGCGGCAAAGTTGGTCGAGATGAATGATTTACCAATACCTGGCGCAGGGCCTGAAATCATCAGAATATTGTTTTTCGCTTCTAGCATTGCGAAGTGCAAGCTGGTACGAAGGCCACGTAGTGCTTCAACCGACAGATCAGCAGGGTTAGATTCAGCAAGCAGCGCTTGAGTCCCTTTAGTTTGCTTCTTCTTCGATTTAAAGCGGTTAGTGAGCTCTATCTGCAAATCAGATTTTGGTACCGCTGCGTATACAGAAAGGCCAATTTGTTCAATTTGATCCGGGTTTTCAACACCTCGATGGAACGCCGCTTTTACTAACACAAACGCGACACTGAGCATGCCACCCAGTAGCGTTGCTAACACAACAATCAATGGCTTCTTCGGTTTAACGGCGCGAGCATACGCTTGAGCGTCATCTAAAATACGAACGTTACCCACTGTGCCGGCTTTAATAATGCTCAGCTCTTGAACTTTGTTTAAAAGCTGGATGTAGATCTGTTGGTTTACTTCAACATCACGTGTCATACGCAGTACTTCACGTTGTGTTTTTGGTAGTTTTTGTACTTGCTTGTTTAGGCGCTCTTTCTCACCCAATAGCGTTTTACGCTTATCAAGCAATGCTTTGTATGCAGGGTGATCTTTAGTGAATCGTTGGCTAATTTCGCTCTCTTTGAACGTCAGCTCATTCAATTGCGCTTCAAGCTCGACCATTACCTTCAAGGTGGATTGTGCTTCTAAGCCCAAGTCGATCGATTCGTTTTCTTGGCGGTAGTTGTTCAGTGTGTCTTCGTAGCCCGTTAATTCCGATTTAATGCCAGGAAGATGGCTTTCTAAGAAAGATAAGCTCTTCTCTGCTTCCGCTGAATTACGCTTCACGTTCTGTAAGAAGTAGATCTGGCTGATATGGTTGAGTATCTCAGAGATCTGCTGCTTGTTTTCACCTTCAAAGCTTAGCTTCAAAATGCCGGTTTGCTTACCTTGCTCAGACAGAGACAAAGAAGATTTCAGCCGTTCAATCGCTTCTAATCGGCTGCGTTTACCAATGGTAAATTCAAAGCCATTGCTCGACTCAAAGCCAGCAACAAACAAGCTGTAACCATCTGCTGTCGCGAGTTCACCCACTTTACCCTTCAAGATAACGCGTTCATCGTCACGAACTAGCTGGTAAGTGCCTTTTTCAGCATCAACGATCTGAATCGTATGTCCGTAACCGCTTGCATAGCTTGGCAATGCAAAACGGCTCACGACAATGTGGTTAATATCACCGGTTAGGCGAGCAAACCCTTTACCCACAATTGGGGCATAACTCGGTGCGGTGACGGTGGTTAAATTGAACTTATCAACCGTTTCGCCCAAGATCATACGAGATTTAATGATCTCGACCTCTGTCGTGGCAGAAGATTCTTGAGAGAACAAATCACCCATATCACCAACCATCGATGAAATGCCGCCAGAGGCTTTCTGTTCAATTTGAATCAACGCGTCCGCTTTGTAAATCGGAGTCGAAAGTAGCGCAAACGCGATACCGCACACAGCAAAAGCAAATGTGGTGACCATGATTAACCATTTAGCGTCCAACAGGATACCAAGCAGTTTCCCTAAATCTATCTCATCAGAGTTATCTGTGTGTGATTGCGGAGATGGTTGTGTTGTCATCAGATTGCTACTTCCTAAACTAATATTTTGAAGATAAGTGACGTACGGCTTACGTCCCCTTACCTCTTATGTGATTCTATTGGTGGCGATTCAAGCTTAACTGCTTAACTGCTTAACTGCTTAAGGCTATCTAGATTAAATGACAGCATCCGTTACAGTTTTTTCGACCAAGCTTGTGCCGCTTCGTCAATCAATTTATAAGCATGTTCAAATGCTTCACGGCTTTGACGATACGGATCGGGAATGTCTTTCTGACCAATCCACTGGCCAAACAGCATGGTTTTACCACGCGCTTCCGGTGATATTTGAGTGAGCGCTTCTAAATGACCCTTTTCCATCACCAATATTAAATCATACTGCGCACAAAGCTGCGGTGTGACTTGTTGAGATTGGTGATTATCAACATCGACACCATTTTCAGAGGCGATCAAAATCGCCGTTTCATCGGCTGGCTTACCGATTAAACGACTTTTTTCGGCAGCAATACCCGCAGAGGCCACCTGTTTGTTGGGAAGCAATTTTTGAAGAACACGTTCTCCAGTTGGTGAGCGACAAATATTACCAACGCACACCACCAAAATTTTATTAAACATAATTCACTTATAACGTTAGTTTTTCGTAAACCGAGCGTATTTATAAATCTGACGCGCTTAGCTTATAAATATAAAAAATCAGGTTACACGCGACATGCAACCTGATTATCAATCAGGGCTTATTACCAATTACGAACGCGCAACATACCTTCGGTTAGCTCGTTGAAGCCAGAAATGGTCGGTACAAGCTGGCCAATAACACGGTTCCAGCGGCTGATTGGCGCGGCGGTAACATACACAATGTCGTAAGGTTTCAGATCGAACTCGGTGCCAATCACCAATGCAGATGCATCTTCCATATTCAGTTGGTAGATATCGGCCATGCGTTCAGATTTATCATCCGAAGTGCGAATCACGAACACGCCCGTTGCATCTGCCGTTAACTGGTTAATACCGCCTACGTTGCTGAGTGCTTCTGTTAGGCTCATGCCGACACGGTCGATCTTCAACAATTGTGGGTCATTCACTTCACCCATCACGAAGACTTTTTGATTATCGTTACGCGGTACGTGAACAATATCCCCCGCTTGCAGTAAGCGGTTTTGCGTTAAATCACCGCGTTGCATCAAACCATAAAGCGAGATGTTTTCTTCCACGCCATTACGCGTTAATGAAACATTACGCCAATCGGCATCTTCAGACAAACCACCAGAGCGGTTCACGGCATCCAGTAATGTTAAAGGGATATTGGTAATCGCTTGCTGGCCAGGTTTTGAAACCTCGCCGGTAATGTAGGTTTTCTTAGATCGAAAAGCTGCAACGTTAACATCAACCTGAGGGCTTTCGATGTATTTCGCTAAGCGGTTTGCAATATCAGCACGCACTTCACGTACGGTTTTACCGGCGACTTCAACAGTACCAATGTACGGGTAGAAGATGGTGCCATCAGCATGAACCCAGTTACCTGCTTCTGCACTACTACGGTAAGAACCAGCAGGAATGGTCAATTCAGGGTGATCCCAAATAGTGATGTTTAGAATATCACCGACACCCACTTGGTATTCATACTTGGCGATATCAACATCGAGTTCTGGGTTTGCTTGTGAAACCGATAAAGAATCATTTCGGTAGTTTGATACCGATTGAGCCGTCAATGGGTAAAGATTAACCACGTCAGAAATATCAGACTCTTGTTGTTCCTCTGAAGGCTGAATCACATTCTTATTGCCAGTCGTAAGGTGTGTTCCTGGAGTCGTACAGCCTGCAAGCAGTGCAGGAAGGAGCGCTATAAGGAGACGATTTTTATTAATCTTCATGTTAACCAAGTTCATAGAAACGGAATGTGTCGTGATACCCCGAAGGATACCCAAAGGAAGTTAAGCGAGTCATTTTATCAGCTACGCAATATTTAATTGAGCCAAGGAGTGAAAGAGCTGTGATCTTGCTCCCATTTACGATTGGGAAGTGGGACGCTACCGCCCTTTGATATTCCGCGACATCACACTGCGTAGTTAATGTGCCTCTATCTATTTGGAATTGAGATAGAAGTTTTTTTGTCGTAAACCGTGTCAAAGACCGTACTTCCACACGGTTATTTTATTGCGTAAGCATTATCCACAATCTGTGCTTATTATCAACCTAGTTGAATGCTTTCAAGGTGAAAGCATTCAAGATGAAAGAGCTTAAGGGCAGATGCGAGAGCCTAGGAGCGGATGCAAATAGTTGAAAGCCTATGAATCCGTAATTCTTAGACTTCGTCATTCCAAACAAACACAGATTCTGAATCACGCTCGTACCTCGCTGTTCAGAATGACGACTCAAACGAAGCCAACACCCTTATTTCGTCATTCCGCCACTCTGTAACTAAAAAAGTGAGGAACGAGTTATTTGGAATCTAAAACCTGCTGAACAACTAAACACAACCGGATTCTGAATCACGCTCGTGCCTCGCTGTCCAGAATGACGACTCAAACGAAGCCAACACCCTTATTTCTTCACTCCGCTATTTCGTCATTCCGCCACTCTGTAACTAAAAAAGTGAGGGACGAGTTATTTGGAATCTAAAACCTGCTGAACAACTAAACACAACCGGATTCTGAATCACGCTCGTGCCTCGCTGTTCAGAATGACGACTCAAACGAAGCCAACACCCTTATTTCGTCATTCCGCTGTTTCGTCATTCCGCCACTCTGTAACTAAAAAAGTGAGGAACGAGTTATTTGGAATCTAAAGCCAACTGAGCAACTAAACACAACCGGATTCTGAATCACGCTCGTACCTCGCTGTCCAGAATGACGCCACTCTTTTTATCGCATCAACCTTTGTCTCGCATCAGCCTCTGTTTCGTATCGGCCCCTAAATCTACTTAACGCTGCTTGGTCTTTGGAACCAAGGAGAGCGAGCATCAGTTTGATCGAACAAGTTGTATTGCTTATTCAACACTTGTCCGCCGTCACGCGTGATCGGTAACCAGGTAAAGCCTGCGCGGCTTGAGCTTGGTTTCACGGTAACCAGATCGAACGGAATTGATACATAGAAGCCTTTGGTATAGCTGCCTTCACCATACTCTTCAGTTGTCATGTCGGTTAAGCTGACAAACGCACCGGCAATAACGCCACTCTTGAACTGCTTAGAGAAATCGACACGAGTACCGATATCACCCGCAAGGAATTTACCGACGCCCACTTTAAGCAAGGTATCGCTCAAGAAGTCCCATTGTGGGGTGTAGTAACCGGTGATGAAGCCCGTCGTGCCCTTATCGATCACTTTATACGTTCGGCTGCTGTCATCTGGGTTAACTTGAATCTCTTGATCAAACGTGCCGAACCAACTTTCAGGATCGCGCTGGCTTATTGCAGTCATGTCTGCACCAATGGCCCAGTTTTGGTTGAATGGTCGATACAGGATTTCGCCACCCACACCCGCAAACATGCTTTCAAGGTACCCCCCGTAAGCTTGGGTGTAGACACCGCTGCCGTAGTCTTCAAACCAAGTCAGTTGTAAGCGATCTAAGCGAACCGGATCGTCAACGTAAGAGCGGAACAAGGTTCTTACTCTTGGCGTTTGGTCAGTGCCGTCTGATGGGACGGTATAATTAAACTTGTCGTAGTTATCGACTAAGTTAACGTACAAAGAGCCCGACAGTTCAACATTATTTAACGCCCAGAACGAAGCATTGGTGTATAAACCCAAACTGTATAAATAGAAGTTTTCAGCCGAACCGAACGATTGAGCGAGGTTTGGTGAAACCGACACATCGAATCGCTCACGCCCATCATGATAGATAACGGATTTCTTGCGTTCTAATTCGTGAGTGTGTGAAGCATCACGGGTTTGAGCATTAAGATAATTGTTGTTCGCCGCCGCTTTGAACGCTTGGGCATTGACCGTTGTCTCGGTGAGTTCCATCGATTTATCGTTTTCGATGATTTTGTAAGTATCAATGTAACTTGGCACCGCATTCGCAATCACGGTCGCACCGCGTTCAACAGCGATATCTCTGTCTCGATATTTAACCTGAGTGCCCTTTACCACAATGCTGTTATCGTCGACCAAGATTTGCGCTTGTTCATAACCAGCGATCGTTTCAAGTTGGCTTGCAAGGGCCGCCATATCGATGTCATCAACCGTCTCGACACCACTCGGGCGTAACTCTGCTGTTTCGGTATCTCGCCACACGGAATACATTTCGTTGAAATTGGTAGAGAGTTCGAAACCAAGGGTTAGCGTATCACCTCGCTCGTAGCTCACTTTAGCCGAACCCCAATCGGTGAAACGGTAAACCGCACCTACGTTCCATGGCGTGTGTTGTGTCATGTCGACACCACCACGTACAACAGGGAAGTCTTGAGAATAATCGTTGCCATCGTATTCAAGCTTCAAGGTTAACGGCTTATAAGGGGTTTGATATTCAAAACCACCATAAATCGCCGCATCACCTTTAAACCAACGTTCAAAGTCAACACTGCCACCATTGCTTTTAAAATCAGACGGGCGTTCACAATACTTGTCACTGGCTTTACACAGTGGATTGGTGAAGTTGCCACTGGTACCCATGTATCCCCAAGCCATGCCCAAGGTAAAATCAACAGGGCCAAAACGTTTAGTTGCCGCGACAAATTCGCCATCAAATAAACCGGTACCACCAAAGTCACGCACACCGACCGATACTTCCGGTAAGTAGTACCCTTCTTCGATTAAGCGCAGTTTAAAGTCGATGCCTTTGTCTGTGTATTTAGTACAGCCACTGAATGAGTTTTGAGAACAATCTTGGTCTGCGCCTCCGCTATAAAGCAGATCTTGTACTTGCGTATAACGAACAGTGGTTTCAAGCCAAGGCATCACCTGTAGGCTCACGTTATAAAAATAGTACTCATTGTTAAACGAAGCACTAAAGTTGAACTCACCTTCAGGTGCCATTCGGCCTGTCGGCATTTGCATTAAGCCAACACCACCAAAGTTCATTTGCGATGTTCTGTATTCAGTGTCGTCGAATGACGATTTTTCTGCTCGAATCGAAGAGGAATCAATAGTTGTTTCTGCACGAGCCGTGTCTGTAAAAACCGTCTCTGCAAAAACCGAAGCACTGTTAGCCATTAACAAGGCGCAGGTAACCGATGTGCACACTGCCGATAGAGGGAATGATTTCTGTTTCAGCATTACAGGCCAACCTTATGACGTAGCAAATCGACAATATCTTGGTTCAACGTTGAGTATTCCGATGGCAGAGAGTAGAACGCCATAAATACGATGGCACCTGGTGCTAAGTACACCGGCTGTTCGTTCCAGTACGCATATTGAATGGTTTGCACCACGCCATCTGGCTGAACAACATACGCCACACTTTTATCTGCAGATTCACCAACAAAGCCGTTCGGTAATGCATCGAGGTAATCATTCAACGTGCCATGCTCAATCAGATTCATTGTTACCGACTCTTTCATTGCACCCATCAACTGAATTGACGTTGGTCGTTGTGGTAAGTACAGAGAAAAGGCTTGAGTTTCGCTAGTCGACACTCTTTTTATGACATCAGACGACGGCTTGTTAGTATGAGAACTTGAAACAAGCAGTGGATTCTTATCTGATTGCGAGATAACCGCATTACGGTCTAGCTCAATAAAAACTCGATTGAGATATTGAAAAGAGGCTAATTGTTGGCGCACTAAATTTGCTTCTGGCTCTTCTACTGCGAAAGCTTCAAGCTGATTCAGTACATTGCGCTTTTTGGCTTCGATAGATTCGTTAGCTTGGTTAGCTTCTTTAAATCCAGTAACTGCAGTCGCTTCAGTATTGGTTATATCAAACAGTTGAGCCGAAAGGGGGAAGTAACCAATAGTACCGTAAGCGTTAGAGCTCGCATTCGCGTTTGCGTCGTCTAATACACGAAGCAGTCGAACGTTAGTTTGATACTCAAGCGTCACACCTTGAAGAGGAAGCTCGATTATTGTTTTAACTGAAGAAGCGCTATTAGTTTTATCAATAGATGCAGCAGTATTAAAATTAGAAGCCGCAGAAGCAGAGCTCAAAACAAACAGAGCGCTCATCATTAATAGAACTCTCATCGTTAACATAGTTCTCACCAATGGCAACCGACGCCCCGTCATTTTTGATGTATGACTCATATAATTCATCATTTTAGTTCATTACCCTGTTCGTTAATTGCTTTGATAATGCTTAAGGACGGTTAACTCAAGCCTTGTCATATCAGGGCCTAAATACTGTATGGTTTTTACCACTTTGCCTTTGCTGTCGACCCAATATTCGTTGGTGATGTCTTGTTCTAACATTGGGAATTGAATTTTTTCTTGGAACTTCTTGGTATCGATAGACGCTAACGGAGTTTCAACCGTTTCATTTCCCGCATACGTTCGGGTGATGTTCGCTTTATAGCCGAATCGATAGTTAGGTTGCCAGTCGTAAACCGCTTGCCACTTTTGAGCTCCGGGGTTGGCAGACACATCAAACGCAGAAGAAGAATCGGCTGACGAATTGTTTCCAGAAGAGAACGTATTTAACGGTTGGAATGCCAAACCAGAAAGGTTTTCGTAAGGAAGCAACAGCGTTTGTACGACACGTCCATTTTCAGTGACGATCATCGCTTTGTCAGAAGACATCCACTTTAACTGCTCTGCGCCCGTTTGCGGGTTTTCACCGACGTACGCTAAGACCATGAAGATTTTACCTTGGTCATTCACTTCGGCGTAAATGCTGGAATAAGGTAAGTTTTGAATGTATTCCTTCGACAGCTCAACATCAGAGCTTCCAAAAAAGGCTTCATCAAAAGTGGAATTGACGTCTTGAAACTGCTGAGAACAACCAGCAAGAAAAAGACCAAGGGATATGATTAGAGGTTTAAGCATGACGAGTTCTGCTTCCTAGCAATCTTGTTGCTGATGTCCAATATGAAAATCTGATATAAAAAAAACCACTTTATGCTTTCACATAAAATGGTTTTAAACATACGTTAACTAAAACATGTATTACTCAAAAATTATCGAGTAGTTGTTGTAGTCGTTGCGCCGCTTTCGTTAGAAGCAACGGCTACTGCTGCCGCTGCTGCTACTGCTGCTGTCGCAACTGCAACGGTTGTTGCTGTGCCAGCTGCTGCTGCAGATGCACCAGCGCCTGCTGCTGTACCAGTACCAGAACCAGTGCCCGCTGCTGCTGTCGTTTCAGCTGCGAATGCAGCACCTGAGAAGCTAACTGCTAATGCAGCTGCTAGAGCCATCTTTTTCATAATGATTTCCATTAATATAAACGTTTATATGTAGAGGGTAAGTTTTACACCCTCAATCAGTTGCTCAGCTTAAACAACTGATTGATCATGATAGATAATAACCACAATCAAGTAAATGGATAAATCATAAGCAATACCTTTAATGCATTATTTAGGAAATAGCGTCACACAAATATGAGTGCAAAGCAGAAACCTATCCCCATGCTAATGCCTATGCAAGATAAGGTAAGCACACAAACCGATTGTTAAGCTGACAAGATAAACCTCTGCCAAGCCCAGAAGATAAAACACACCTGAGCCTAGAGATAAGATGCAGCCAACTGTTTGCTATTAGCTGCTTGTTATTAACTGTTAACTGTTAACTGTTAACTACACTCTGTCGCCAGAGCCTTTGCCTAACACGGTTTGA
The DNA here is from genome assembly GCF_029890535.1 of Vibrio sp. S/42/10. Lineage (NCBI taxonomy): Bacteria > Pseudomonadati > Pseudomonadota > Gammaproteobacteria > Vibrionales > Vibrionaceae > Vibrio > Vibrio sp. S/42/10. Next base: position 20,790 of record NZ_JAKMZC010000030.1, read on the forward strand.
ATAATGTACTGGAAATACAATTTAGTATTCAGCGTGTTAATCATGCGTTGATCCCACTCTGCGAGTTTTTTCGGTGTCGACATATCGATATCGTTGATTTGAGCTAATCCGGTTACACCTGGTCTTACCGCGAGTACGCCTCTTGATTCTCTTTCATCGATCAGTTGTTGTTGGTTAAACAAGCATGGTCTTGGGCCAACTAAACTCATTTCACCTTTAAGCACGTTGTACAATTGAGGGAGTTCATCCAGTTTCGTCTTACGTAGAAATCCACCTAATTTGGTGACAGAGCTAGCCCCAACTAAATGAGTGGCAACAGATTTTGTTTCCACTGGCATGGTGCGGAATTTAACTAAAGTGAATGGTTTTTTGTTGCGCCCTACTCGGGTCTGAAAAAAGACAGGAGAACCCGTATCAAAATAGCCGAGGATACAAATAACAACAAATACAGGCCAAAGGAACAACAAGCCAAAGAAAGCAAAAATAAAATCTAATATACGAATCAACTTAAAACCCTTTCTAAAAACACAGATTCTGAATCACGCTCGTGCCTCGCAGTTCAGAATGACAACTTAAGTAACGCTAAGACTCCAAAACTCTTCGATACTCACCACTCGCGACTTCGTCATTCCAGAACGGAGTATCTGGAATCTAAAGCGTATGATACAAATCTTGCCAACTAGGATTAACACTCTTTACCAACTCATTTTTCCAAGCACGTTTCCATGTTTTGAGTTGCTTCTCCCTAGCAATTGCCGCTTCTATACCTTCAAATAATTCATAGTAAACAAGGTTATGAACATTATATTTAGAGGTAAAAGAATGCATGATATTATTCTTATGCTGCCAAATTCGTTGCTTCAACTGACTTGTCACGCCAATATATAACACGTTGTTATTTGGAGATGAAAGTACATATACACAGGGTTGTCTATCCATAATTCCCCTTAGTTTATTATCAGTGAAAGACAAAATAAGCCAACTGTATACACACAACACAGATTCTGAATCACGATCGTGCCTCGCTGTTCAGAATGACAACTTAAATAAAGCCCCCAAACAACGAGCAACCACACGTCATTCCAAAATTGAGGAATCCCACACCGTCATTCCAAAAACGAGGAACGAGTTATTTGGAATCTAAAGCCCCCTGAACCAAACACCGCACAACACAGATTCTGAATCACGCTCGTGCCTCGCTGTTCAGAATGACAACTCAAATAAAGCCCCCAAACAACGAGCAACCACACGTCATTCCAAAATTGAGGAATCCCACACCGTCATTCCAAAAACGAGGAACGAGTTATTTGGAATCTAAAGCCCCTGAACCAAACATCGCACAACACAGATACTGAATCACGATCGTGCCTCGCTATTCAGAATGACAACTTAAATAAAGCCCCCAAACAACGAACAACCACACGTCATTCCAAAATTGAGAAATCCCACACCGTCATTCCAAAAACGAGGAACGAGTTATTTGGAATCTAAAGCCCCTGAACCAAACACCGCACAACACAGATTCTGAATCACGATCGTGCCTCGCGGTTCAGAATGACAACTTAAATAAAGCCCCCAAACAACGAGCAACCACACGTCATTCCAAAATTGAGGAATCCCACTCCGTCATTCCAAAAACGAGGAATCCCACACCGTCATTCCAAAAACGAGGAACGAGTTATTTGGAATCTAAATACGCTTGCACTGTGTTTTTAATCCCTTGCTCAAAAGTAACTGGGGGCTTCCACCCTAAAACCTCTTTCGTCAAACCGACTTCCACTTGGAGGTTGCCACATACTCTTTGCGCTATGTGCTGCTTATTTAAAATTGACGCTCCAGCTTGTATCCAAGACATTGGAATAGGCAAAAGCCTCGAAGCCTGGCCCATTGATAACGCAATAGTTCGCATTAATTGAGTTGTCGACACATCATTATCATCCGATACTAAGAAGGTACGTCCCGGAGCTGAAGGGTGCTCGCAACACGTCAGTATCAAATCAGATAGATTATCCAAATAAACCAAACTTCTTTGGTTTTTTATAGCGCCAAACGGTAACGGAATGCCTTTATCAATCAAACGCATCATTGACAGGAAGTTCGCTTTTACGCCAGGCCCGTAAACCAAAGGCGGTCTAATGATAACCACTTCTAACCCTGTATTTTTGGCAAGTTGCGCTAACTCAATCTCGGCTTCATACTTACTCAAGCCATAAGGGTCTTGCGGAGTATGATTTAAATCAGGCTCAAAGGGCGAGTCTAATTCACTCAATTCACCGTTCACCTTAATCGAGCTAACAAAGACAAATCTCTTAACGCCAGCATCGGCGGCTTGCCTTGCTAGAGTCAACGTCCCCAGAGTATTAACTTCTCGATAAGCGGCTAAAGCATCTTGCTCACTTTCATTCATTTGATGTACTCGAGCAGCACAGTGAACAACACAATCCACACCGTCAAATGCACCAGACCAATCTGTACTCGAATCAATAGAAGAAACAGCAAAGCTATTAACAAACTGGCTATTAACAAACAAGCTATTAGGCTGTACTTGTGCCGCTTTTCGCACTACGGGCACAACTTCCCACTGACACTCTTGTGCTAACTTCGCAACGCGAGAGCCGATAAAGCCCGTACTACCAGTGACTAATAATTTCATAACACAAAAAAGCTCTACATACTGAACAAAAAATAAGCAGCACCAACAGCAAAACTACTGAGCAACACAGAACCATCAATTACGACTAGCTTACCGCACTTAAGAGCATTAAAATATCGCAGATATTAAATTACTCAGCTACAGCTTGTAAGCCTGATTTAGAACAGTTACCAAGGAATATAATGATTAAGCCGATACGCCTTATCCTCAATACTAAACGAAAAAATAAGCGTTTGATCAGTATTGGCTATGACATATTCGCGATAGCTGTATCGATTTACTTAGCTATAGCTTTGAGGCTAGGTACATACACCTTTGAACTGGGTTTAGATGAATGGGTGACGTTATTACTCACGGTTTCGGTGACTATATTTAGTTTCGCTAAACTCGGAATGTATCGGGCAGTACTACGCTACATGATGTTTCCTGCGGTCGGGAACATATTTCTCGCGGTGTTTATATCTTCCCTCACCTTAGTTTTAAGCGGATTCTTTTTTCATACCTTCATCCCCAGAAGTGTCCCTTTTATCTATGCAGGGTTAGCAATACTGACATTAGGCGGGCCAAGAATCATGATCCGCTCTGCTTATGACCAAGTTTTTAAACGTAAAAAGCCAAACGTATTTATCTATGGGGCTGGAGCCACTGGTCGTGAACTTGCGTATGCGCTGATCCATGGTGATGAATATAATCCTGTTGTGTTACTGGATGACGATCCGAGTAAAAAGGGTCATATCTTATTTGGATTAAAAGTCCATCATCCTAGTGAGTTTGAACATCTCCAATCTCTGTACCAACCAGTTAAACTATTACTGGCCATCAACAATATCAACAAAGGTAAGAGATTAAGACTAGTAGAAAAATTGTCTAATTGGCCTATCGCTATACAATCCGTACCGTCAGTGGAAGATATCGCTGCAGGCAAAGCAACGGCGACCGAAGTAAAAGATCTTGATGTTGCTGATCTATTAGGTCGAACACCGATTACCCCAGATAACAACTTATTGACTAAGAATATATTCGATAAGAGTGTCATGGTTACCGGAGCCGGGGGTTCAATAGGTTCTGAATTGTGCCGTCAAATCATAGCTCAAAAACCAAAAACACTGGTCTTATTCGAGTTAAATGAATATAACCTTTATAAGATCGAACAAGAGCTTAATGCGACTAAGCATAATCTTAAAAGCCAAACTAGAATTGTTGCTGCACTAGGCTCAGTTCAAAGACAAAATCGCCTTGAAAAGCTAATGACAAGCTATGAAGTTGACACTTTATATCATGCCGCAGCCTATAAACACGTACCTCTAGTCGAAGACAATGTCGTAGAAGGGATCCGAAATAATGTTTTTGGGACATTATCCTGCGCGCAAGCTGCAATAGAATGTGGCGTTAAAAATTTCACTCTCATTTCCACAGACAAAGCCGTGAGGCCAACGAATGTAATGGGAGCAAGTAAAAGAATGGCGGAGCTCGTTCTTCAAGCTCTGGCAGACAAAGAGACTCAAACGACCTTTACTATGGTGAGGTTCGGCAATGTTTTAGGCTCTTCGGGGTCCGTTGTACCGCTATTCAAGAAACAAATTAAAACCGGTGGTCCCGTCACCGTTACGCATCCAGACATCATCCGCTATTTTATGTTGATTCCTGAAGCGGCGCAGCTCGTCATTCAAGCTGGCGCCATGGGTAATAATGGCCAAGTGTTCGTGTTAGATATGGGAGAGCCAATTAAGATCCTAGACCTAGCAAAACGCATGGTGCACCTGATGGGAATGAAAGAAAACATTGGCTCAAGCTCGGATGAAGGCGATATTGAAATCAGGTTTACAGGCCTAAGACCTGGTGAGAAGTTATATGAAGAGCTATTGATAGGAGATAATGTAGAAGGAACCAGCCACGAAAAAATCATGACAGCGCAAGAAAGCAAACTTAGCTGGCCTGAAATGCAAGTTCTTTTAAACGAACTAGATGAATGCTGCCATGATTTTAATGTAGAGTGCATTAGAAGAATATTATTAGATGCACCTACGGGATACACACCTAACAGGTAGCAACAAACATATACCTATGAAACAAACATATAGCTATGAAACAAACATATAGCTATGAAACGCCTATACAGCAAAGAATTCCATAGATGTTGAATCTACTATATGTGTATTAAAATATTATTTACTACAATGGCTATCATACAAAGCTAAAAATCGCCCTATAACTACTTCATCACTATATTGACTTGTAACTTCATTCAATAAAGACTTAGCATAATATTGATAGGTTAACGGTCTAGATACTACATCGACAATACATTCGCTCCATTCTTCAACACTCAATGGTTCTAATAACCGACCGCTAACCTTATCAGATATAAGCTCGTTACACCCTGAAACATTTGATGCTAAAACAACTCTAGCAGTTGCACCTGCCTCTATCAGTATTCTAGGTATTCCCTCACCATAGCGTGTGGGTAAAGCGACTATATCAACTGAATTTAATATCGAAGGCATTTCTTTACTTGCAACTGCACCTAACCATTTAATAACACCATCACTGGCTAAACGTTTAATTTCACATTTGGTGTATGCATTTTTTGAGTCTAGGTCAAACAACCCCGCAACCCAGAGTTCCACATTTATACCTTTGCTTTTAACTTGTTCGATCGCTGAAATCAAGGTATCAAGACCTTTATCTTTAAGTAACCTTGCAGCAAATAATACAACCAAAGGTTGTTCAGATCCCAAACTATTCAAAGGTGTCGATACTTCATAAAAGTGGGATGTATCAACACCGGCGCCGGCAATATGAACTAATTGTTGATTTCGGCCGATTCTAGCATTTCTAAAAATATTTAGATCCGACTTGTTTTCAAATATAAATGCGCCCTGCTTTGAATTACCAACTAAATAATAAAGCCCGATAACAACTGGTTTCAAAAGACGGAAGGTAAGTGACTTACTTGAAAAAACAGCACCTAAGCCAGTAATACTCTTAATCGAAGGTAATTTTAATCGGTTCGATATTAACCCACCATATACCGAAGGCTTCACTGTAATACAATGAACTAAATTAGGTTTCAAACCTTTCAAACAATTATAGAGCTTTAATAGAGTGCTCAGCTCGAAAAAAGGGTTTACACCACTACGAGAAAATGACAACTCAATGCACGTAAAACCGATCTCTTCAAAGTAATCGCGAGTTTCAGCGCTAGTAAAATGTGTAATTACAACAATGTCATAACCGTTTGCTTTAGCTGCCAAAGCTCTATTTAACCAATGTAGTTTGAAGTACCAATCAACATTTACAACATAAGCAATACGAGCCATTATTGCTTCTCCAATACTGAGTCATACTTATCAAATACATTAACCCAACCCCGGCTAAACCTCATTAGACACGAGCCCAAATTAGACAAATTAGAACTAATAAAACGGATAACAAATAATAATATTAAACCATTTTTAGCCCCAACAAGCCCCTCAATATGACAAAAGAACAAAGCAGCAATAAGCACAGCAACCAGGGAGTTGATTATAAATGTTATTTTTTCAGAAGCTTTAGTTCTGGCTAAGACATTGTTCTCGCCTTTCTGATAGCTTAAAAGGGAAGTGTTATATCTTATCTTTTTTTGAAGATATATTTGTTTTTTCAACTCCACATTGAACACAAAAAATATAATAGAAACACCAAGCAGCAGTATGACACCAAATATATTA
>NZ_JAKMZC010000031.1:0-24533 GCF_029890535.1 Vibrio sp. S/42/10
CGGGTGCGGTTGTCGTCCAGTTTCCGTCAACGAGGTATTCGACTGTCGCACCCTCTTCTGTGCCGCCGACTGTGAAGCTGCCGTCGTTGGTTAAGAAGTCATCCGCCGCTGAGCCAGAGTCCGTATCAAGTGTCAGTGTTGGCGCATCTGGAGCTGTTGTGTCAACTATGGTCTCGCTGTCTGTGCCTAGGCTATCCGGTTGGTCAACCGAACGGAAAGCATCAAGAAGACTCAAGCTTTGAGTACGAGACATTCCCAGCGCTTCAAAGCCCGTCGTTACAAATTCAGTACCTGGAATGGTTTCTTCACCGTCGCGCTCAATAGTCCCGCTACTTACTAGGCTTGAACCACTTTCACCAGCTGCCGTTGCAAATTCTTCGCCTAGCTCCGTCGGATCCTGACCTTCTTCTAAAGCCGCAAAGATATTTGCAATGTCTTGGTCTAGTTCAACTTCACCGCCATCTTCAGGCGAAAAACGCTTGACTGAAATTGGAGATTCAGAGTTTTCGCTCTGGGATTCAAGAATGACATCCCCTGCTTGTAATGGCTGGCCGTCTTCTAGGACTTTAATTGTACCATCTACCGAAACAACAATGCGTTGACCAAGTGCCAATGCACCGCTCGCATTCAATACTGTCATGTCCATATAAACCCCTAAAACTCATTTTTCAATCAAAACGTCAAAATAGTGACATTGTATTTATAATATTAGGTAAAATATAACACCTAACACCATATAATTCATAGTTATGAATGCACATTTTAACAAGGTCGTATACACCATGATGACAATGGTCACACTCATCAATACTTAAAGCGCTCTTAAATTTAATATAAGTTATTGTGCTAACGAAAAATAATTGACATATTAATAGGTGTTCTAAGTGCATTAAAACATCACAATACGCACAGTGATCGGTTAACAAATTTACAACCATTTGCGATCGCCAGTTGTAGCGATCGTAATTTTTTTGGCGGTTCATCTGAATTTTGTATATCATCGTGCAAAATTAAGACTCAGGTGTGACTCATTTTGGAGAGATGCAAATTGAATAGGATTCAAACGACGACCTTAGGGCTAGCTATAGCAATGACCTTTCCAGCTGCGGCACAAACTCTTGAGCAAGCCGTCGCTTTTACGTTGGAAAGCAATCCTGAAATTAAAAGTGCTTATAATGAGTACGTAAGTAAACGTTACGTTAACGATGCTTCTGGCGGTGCTTATCGTCCAAGTATAGATCTAGATGGTGGGATTGGTTATGAGCATACCGATCTAGTGACCAATACAAATTCAACAGATCTGACGCGTAAAGAAGCGACGATTACTTTGACTCAGTTAATTTGGGATGGAGCAAATACTTCCAACGATATTGATCGTACCGCGGCTGATGCAGAATCTGTTCGTTACCAATTACTCTCCAACGCCCAAGATATCGCTCTCGAGGTCACCAAAGTATACCTTGATGCAGTGAAAGCTTATGAAGTCCTCACCCTGTCTGAAAACAACCTGGCAACACACAAGGATATCTATAGAGATATTCGAAAACGTGTCGAATCTGGCATTGGCTCTACAGCAGATATGTCCCAAGTAGAAGCTCGTATTGCGAAAGCTCATGGTAACTTGCTCGCAGCACAAAATAATTTGTTTGATACGCATACTCAATTTAAACGTATTGTTGGACAGTCACCTTTGGGGTTAGTGTTTCCGCGAGCAGACACTGGAGCAATTCCTTACACCGTAGATGGCGCTCTTGCGAAAGCTTTCAACCAACATCCTGTTATTAAAATTGCACAAGCCGATGTGGACTCCGCTAAATTCCAATATAAACAGTCTAAAAGTTCAAATTATCCGACTGTTTCTTTCGAAGCCGCGCAAACCTGGCGTGATGACGCAGGTGGCAACGAAGGGAGTAGTGACGAATTTTCCGCAATGGTCCGCTTGAGATATAACTTGTATAACGGCGGCGCTGATCAAGACCGCGCTGAAAGTGCTGCTTACCAATTAAATAAGGCCAAAGATCTGCGTGAAAGTACATATCGTAATGTAGAAGAGAGCCTACGCTTGTCATGGAGCGCACTTGATTTAACCGTACAACAGAAAGAGTTCTTATCAGATCACGTAGACTCAGCATCAGATACGGTTATCTCTTACGAGAAACAATACCGCATCGGTAAACGAACACTTCTCGATTTACTTAACACTGAAAATGAGCTCTTTGAAGCTCGTAAAGGCTATTTAGATGCCAAGTACGATGAACAATATGCTAAATACCGGGTCATGAACGCAACCGGTAATTTACTGACAGGTTTACGTGTCGATATCCCCCAAGAATGGAATGAAAAGGTAGAATATTAATGAAGCTGCTAAAAGCTGTATTTCCACTCTGTCTATTGGTTGCTTCTGCCAACATTTTAGCTGAAACAAACGATGAAGAGTTCGAGTATCGAGCGCTCCCAGAGAGCGTACAAAGTTACGATCTAGAAGACGACGACAATGATGGTGTTATCAACGCCCGTGATTTATGTGTTGATACACAGATTGGCGCTGAAATCGATAATGACGGCTGCGGCTCTTATTTCGAGTCAACGGAACAGAAAGAACTTCACATCTTATTTGCCAACAATTCAACAGAAATCAATCCTGTTTTTCTTGGCCAAATTCGTCAAATGGCCGCGTTTTTAAAGCGGTATGAAAGCACAACCATTCGTCTACAAGGCTACGCGAGTAAAGTCGGAAACGCGGCTCACAACTTAGACTTATCGAAAGAACGAGCATCAAATGTAAGGCGAGCCCTAATAAGTAATGGTATACAACCATCTAGAGTGACAATCGTTGGCTACGGGGATACCGTTTCTAATGAAGAGGGAACCAAAATCAACCATGCGCTCAATAGAAAAGTTGTCGCTTCTGTCGCCGGATTCAAAGGCAACATCAAAGAAGAATGGCATATTTTTACAAAAATTGGAAAGTAACCACTCTTAGTTATGCCTCATCTGAAACGTTATCTTTAGGTAGCGTTTCAGTACGCTTATAATTCCTTAAATAGCATATACCTAAGCCGTCTATAATGTTAATCTTGTCACGTTATCAACATAGAGAATTAATCCATGAGCAAACTAACCGCTGATACTCAAGCAAATCTAGAACTTTTCGTTTCTGAAACACAAGAAACTAAACTTGTATGGGGCCTTCGTAACGAAGAAGGTTGGCTAGCATGTGACTCAAGTGAATTCGAAAGCAGCGAAGTGATGCCATTTTGGTCTTCAAAAGAAGATGCTCAGACTCACAACGTTGAAGAGTGGGCTGATTTTGAAGTATTAGAAATCCCACTAGATATCTTTGTAGAAGACTGGCTACTGACTCTTGCTGAAGACGGCGTTCTTGTTGGTACGAACTGGAATGCAACATTAGAAGGCAAAGAGCTTGAACCTTCTGATCTAGCGAAATTGTACATTTAATTTCCAATAGCGGTCGTGCGAATAAGTACGACCGCTATTACCCTGATAACCATCAACAAATCAGAGATACAACTCGCATAAATCACTGTAAGTATCATTCAAAAATTGAAGCAACCTCAAACTAATAATAGAATGTCGTTCTTTATCTGATTGATAGTTCCTCGTGATTCACTCCGTCTTTATTACTTTTCTGCTTTTAACCAGCTTCTATTCTTATGGCCAAGTACCTACATTAGATCGCCATAACAGCTTCCCCGTCAGTGACTCAAACATAAATCTTGATTCTACTCCCAACGCTGACTGGAATGCTCTCTATTTATCCACTTTAACTCGTTCCCCTTCCCGCGCACTGAACATGCTGCAAACACGTTATACGAGCTTAAATCACTATGGAGATAAGCTATACCTTTCTTCATTATTGTACGAATACATGAGTCATCGCTCACAACCATTTTATGGTATTGCTTCAAACAACAGTGAATATCAAGCAATAGAAAAAGCGTTCATTTCAGCGTTAGTAAAAGACAGACAAGGTCACTACGAAGACGCTCAACAGGGCTTTTTGACGCTACTCACTAAGATGCAATCACGCAATGATATAACGGGGCGTGCACTGTTGAAGTACCAACTGTGTCGCTCTCTCAATGAACAAGCCAAATATCACCAAGCTAACTATTACTGTTCTGCACTTCAGAGCGATTTTCAAAACCTCGTTGACCCAGTATTACCCAAATTCGTGACATATCGAGTCATCGCCAACAACCACCATTTTCGTAGTGACTATCAAGCAGCGTTAAATACTTACCTGTCTTTGATCAAAGTATTCCCACAAGGGCATGATATATCGGGCATTTATAACGATGTTGGCAATCTGCTCAAAGAACTAAAACAATATGAAAAATCAGAACAATACCTCAAAGAAGCACTCATACTAAGAGCCGATACTTCTGCTCTAATGAAAGCTCAAGTGCACCATAGCTTAGCCGAACTGTATTTAAGTCAAAGCCAAAGTAACCTAGCAATTAAGCACTTTCAAAAAGCGAGGACAATGCTAAGCGCATCTCCCCATAACTATGGCATCGCTTTGACAAACTTAGGCTTGGGAAAAGCCTACACACAAACACATGATTATGAGTTAGCAAAAACCTATTTGGTTGAGTCTCTTTCTGCCTCTAATGAACTTAACAATAACGTTATTCGTATCAACGCTTATTTGGCATTAAGTGACATGTTCGAAGAACAACAGCTGACAACTGAAGCGCTAAACTACGCACAGCAAGCGTTGGAGTTAGCTGAGCAGGTCACAAGACTTAAATACGTCGCCCAAGCTCTTCTTCAGCTTTCTGATATTCACCAGTCACTCAATGGTTACCAACAGGCTTTTTATTACTATCAGAGACACTCAGCAATACAATTAAAGGCCAGAGATATTGATAACAGGTTAGCTTTTGAGGCTCTTGACCTTACTCATGCCAAATATGAGCAAGAACTGAAGAATTCTTTCCTAACACACCAGACAAAACTCGATCGCCTTCGAATTGAAAAGATGGAGCACCAAAGGTGGATGTACAACATCATCATGTTTGTATTACTCTGCGCTGCCAGCTTTACGGTATTGGCAAACAAGACCATCCGAGCGAGAGCCGCGATTGACGCAATGACCAAAGCTTACAACAGGACCGAAATAATACGCAGGATCAAGCGAGTTAGACATTGCCAAAAAAACAAAAAACAACACGTACTCGTTTTACTGGATTTAGATAAATTTAAAGAGATTAATGATGAGCATGGCCACCCAACGGGTGACATAGCACTTGTTCATGTCAGTAACCAAATAAGAAAGCATTTAGTAAAAGGTGAGTTATTTGGACGTTTGGGCGGCGAAGAATTTCTTATTATGCTGACCGATACCAAGCCGTCTGAGGTCCGTGAACGCGTTGAAGAACTGCATTATGCAATATCAAACAGTATTTTCCTGTCAGAAAGCAAAAAGCCACTTAATGTAACCGCGAGTTTTGCTTATCTAGCAACCTCAAACGCACTAAGTGACTTTGATGATCTCTACTCTGTTCTTGACCAAGCATTGTATCAAGCAAAGAGTAATGGTCGAAACTGTATCATTGACGCTTATAACGAACCAATTGACATACCTGAAGCTATTTATACTCAGTCTGTTTACGAACCAACTCAGTCATAATACTTTGACGGTCAACTAAGTAATCGTTAAGGCCGGCCTTTCGTAGTTCACATGCTGGGCAATCACCACAGCCATCACCGATAATACCGTTGTAGCAGGTCAGTGTTTTGTTTCTAACAAGTTCGAGAGCTGAGTACTGATCTGCCAACGCCCATGTTTCAGCTTTGTTCAGCCACATCAGTGGTGTTTTGATATCAAGCTTCTTATCCATGCCTTGCACAAGCGCAGAATTCATCGCTTTTACAAAATCATTACGGCAATCAGGATAGCCAGAGAAATCTGTTTCACACACACCAGTAATCACAGTTTCAGATCCGATCTGGTATGCATAAATACCCGCCAATGTTAAGAACAGAATATTACGACCAGGAACAAAAGAGTTCGGCAATCCATTCTCTTGTAGCTCATGTGATACAGGGATATCGTCACGAGTCAGAGAGCTAATAGCCAACTCATTTAGCAGCGTCACATCCATCACTTTATGCGCTTTCACACCAAGCTCTTTCGATAATGACTGAGCGACTTCGATCTCTAACTTATGGCGCTGACCATAATCAAAAGTAATCGCATGAACTTCATCATACTCTGTTAGTGCCTGAACAAGACATGTAGTTGAGTCTTGACCACCACTGAATACTACAACTGCTTTTTTCATTTCCATACCTATCTAAAACTGGCGAACTATCATAAATGGGAAAACTGTCCGCAAACACGCAAACTGCTGACCAACTAAGCGATACTCAAATACTTATGAGTTTGGATTGATAAGCGCCAATTGCGCTCAATGCAGGTATCAATACAAAGTTGTGTTGCGCGTTCTTTTTGACTAATTGGTTGCAGAGCGACGACCGTTTCACTCGAAACATCCGCTCGCTCCAATAAACCGTCAAGCTGTTCAATGTCTTTGCCTGTACCCACTGGATGCTTAATTTCATTAGCACGTTGTAAGGCACTATCTAAAATATCCAGTTTCGCTTTCATCGCCACTTTTGGTGACACCGTAACCCAAGTGTCAAGTGTCACTTTAACTTCTGATGTTCCACTAGTCTCAATCTGACAACGACAACCATGCTGCTCAAATGCTTTAGTAAGCGGGACAAGATCGTAAATACACGGCTCACCACCAGTAATCACAATGTGCTTCGCAGTGTAACCTTGCTTGATGTATTCATTCACAATTCCTTGAGCATCAATTGCTGACCAAGTTGGTGAATCCTCTGTCTTCACCATGATATCGCCAAGGCTGGTTTCATCTTCAGGTAATGCTTCCCAAGTCTGTTTCGTGTCACACCAAGAACAACCTACTGGGCAAACTTGTAGACGAACAAAAACAGCCGGAACGCCAGTAAACACGCCCTCACCCTGGATGGTTTCAAACATTTCATTAATCTTGTACAACTTTTCCTCAGCTCAATCATTTGGTCAAATAAATCAACCGCAGACCTTAAAGCACTTACCCCCTTTGGTCAAACAAATGAGTACTGATAAATGAGTTGATCAAAGCCCTAGCCTGAAGTTTCAAGTTCCCTTATCCTTTCGTCCATTAGATTTGGTTAACTTTTAATTTTTTGGTAAGGAAAAACATGTACAAACTGATTGCTCTTGATATGGATGGCACACTACTCAACAGTGAAAAAGTGATTTCTCAAGAGAACAAAGACGCGATCGCTAAAGCACGAGCTGCAGGAGTAAAAGTGGTTCTCGCTTCTGGTCGACCTTTAGAAGGTATGCAAAGCAAATTAGACGAGCTTTCAATTAACGGCGAAGATGACTTTGTACTCTTTTACAACGGCTCTATGGTACAGAACGTTTCTACAAAAGAGATCATTCACAGTGAGATCAGCAACGGTAAGGCTGCAAAAGAGATCACAGCACTAGCTGAACAGCTTGGTGGTTATGTTCATGCATTCAGCAAGGTTCACGGCTTAATCACACCTGAAAACAATGAGTTCACCGCTATTGAAGCACGTATTAACGGCTTAGAGATTACCGAGTTCGATTTTTCTCAACTAGAAGATGACCACGAAATCATCAAGACCATGATTGTCGCGGAACCAAGCAAGCTGACTGAAATCATCGGCAAGCTGCCACAAGAGCTTAAGACTCAGTTTACTATCGTACAAAGTGCACCATTCTTCTTAGAGTTCCTAAACCCAAAATCAAACAAGGGTGTCGGTATTGAAGCGATAGCGAAACACTTAGGCATTAAATCGGAAGAAGTAATCTGCATGGGTGATGCTGAAAACGATCACCATATGCTTGAATACGCAGGCCTTGGCATTGCAATGGACAACGCAATGGAAGAAACCAAGAAACTGGCGGATCACATCACAGCAAGCAACGACGACCATGGTGTAGCGGTCGCGATTGAGAAGTTTATCTTCAACTCGTAAGCACTAGATAGAGCCCTCTACTTTATCTAACTCACCTAAAATACATTGATATAAATAAGGCTGTGCATTGCACAGCCTTCTTTTTACATGAATCGTTCTACTTATTATTTTCTAGCCCAAGGCAGACGAAATGCCACCACACCAAACAAAATCAAGATTGGGAAACGTAACGTTTCAATAATAAATGAAGCAATACCACTGAAAGAGACAAAGCTTCCTGCCCAGCTAATCAGCAGATTTCCCGCTAACAACATAGCCATCACTCCAAGAACGATCTTGAATGAGAACTGACCGACCAAAGGTTTCGAGTCTGTTAACGTAACTAGGCATGCAATCGTCATCAAAATCGCCACCCAGAATGAGAATGTTGGCAATGGCCATATCACCGTGAGAACAACCGACAGTAAGCACAATGCCCACCAAACACCTTTAGAACTTAATAAGGCACTGATATCTACATCCGGTTTCGCGTCTAATCTCACGATATGCCACGTCGTTAATGCACCTAATACTCCACCCATTAATACATCACTAAAAAACGCACTGCCTGAATAAGACTTAAATAGCATGATCCACAGCAGGCCAGCGAGCACTATCAGAATAGCTTTTTGCTCCAAGAGGCGATTTAGTTTCCAAAAGACTAACAAGGTTAAACTTACCCATAACGCAGCTAAGAGACTTGGGAAACTATACCCACTGCTCATCACTAACTTTAAAGTTGGAAGGTAGGCATGAGGACGAGGAAAGCCAAAACCTTGGTGGGCGATCAATGTCAGTAACGTTACAGATATCAAAGTGAAGCCAAACTTCAACGCGAAGTTACGGCCAAAATACCAAGTAATTAGCGGCAATATCACGATGAAAAACCAAGGATTTGCTAACAAATCGGTCAATAGCACCGTACTAGAAAACGCGCTCGGTATGATGTCGAATATATTTTGAAGTGAAATGATCCAACCTAATTCTAGTTGATGGACTTTAGGTGCCGCGCCCACCAGCTCAGTCACATACGTCACCGGTTGGTCCGTCGCGGATAAAAACAGCTCGTTAATCTCAGACCACTGTTCTGGATAGCGGTACTGATGATCTTGCAATTCAGCAGGAGGAAGTAACATCGCTCGGCTGACTTCCACGCCGTAATGAGGCGCAAACCAAATCGGCAGCTCAAAGCCACCCAACTCATTTCGAGCTTTGTAGCTGATCACTTCAGAATCGGAGATACAATCAAACACGACGGCACTGTCGGTATAACCCAGCACATCACCGACCGTTACCGACAAACCCGCCTCTTCCCATGTTTCACGCTGCGCTGCTACGGCTGGCGACTCACCAGCAACGACAGTACCACCCGGAAGAGATAAATGACCTGTGATCAATTCGTCAACTAAAACGATTTGGTTATCAACACGTACTACACACAAAGCGCCCGCAATATGGTCAGGCAAAGTGTTATTAGCCCATGCGGAAGTAGCACTCAAAAGAGATAAAATAAAAACGAATAAATGTCGAATAATCAACGAATTTACCTAAAATAAAAGAAGAAGTTTAAGACTGCTAATGCATCACGTCTATTGTAATCAAAGCGGCACAAAATCGCTGTCTATGTTTTGCGCAGAGACTTCCTCATCCATTGAATGTGAGGAGTGAACCCCATTTTTTGATAGAAGTGCTTGGCAGGCGAATTAAAGTCCCAAACCTCTACAAAGACTTGTTCAACACCGTAATCATCAAAAGTAGCTTCAACTTTGCTAAACAACTTTTCAGCAATCGATTCTTTGCGATAATCAGGCAAGACAAACAGTTCATCTACACTCCCCATCGGCACTGGTTTACTTACCGTTGAGATAAGCTCACAAAAATGCCCAGAGATAAAGCCAACAATCAGCTCACCTTTTAATGCCACGTAGACTAAGCATTCAGGATCATCCAAGTAACGTGCAATGCTTTTTTCCTGCTCAATCTCTTCTGCCGTTTTAAAGTGCTCTGGGCTAGCGAGGTGATGATGATGGTGGAGATCGAACATTAACTCGTTAAGATGTTCCAAATCCGTGTGCTTTGCGGCCCTTAAGGTGACATTCATGACTATTGTGCTTCTCAAACCAAATTAATATTTAAACTGAGTCTAGTTTACTTGCCGCGAGTATCTATACAAGTTATTGAATTAATTCATTGTTTGAAGTGCGTATTTTAGATACAAAAACGGCCACATTACGTGGCCATTCTGTTTAAATAATTTATAATTAAACGAATATCTAGGCTTTAGCTTTATGCGCCGTTATCTTCTTTCTCTTCTTTGAGTTCAGCAAGCTGTTGTTCTAGTTCGATAAGTTTAATTTCAGCCTCAACTTCAGCAACTCGCTTTTCAGCATCGGTGCGATTATCTTGTGCTAAGCCATCAGCAGTCACTTGAGTTCTTTGAGCATTTCTTGCGTCATCCGTATCTTTCATCGAACCAGCTACACCACCTGTCACACCTCCTAGTGCTGCACCTTTAACCGCTAAGCTTGCATCTCCTGTCAACGCTCCAGCCGTTGCTCCTAGTAAGGCACCACCAATAGCACCACGATTACGCGCTGCATTTTCATTTTCGTTATCAGTGGCAGGAGATGCACAGCCAGAAAGAGTCACAATCAGTGTCGCTAAAAGAAAAGGTTTAGTGAATGTCATAGGTGTCTCGCTTTGGTTTCGTTTGGAATGAAGTCATCTTAAACAGAACACCTAACAACATAAATAAAGACCAGTTTAGATAATATATAACGGTTGATTATGTATTAGTCGCTCAACACTTCAGGATTGGGAAACATTTGATTTATTAGTCACTCCGCAAAAACAAAAAGACGATCAGTAGGGCCGTCTCAATAACTCTTGTGACTGGGTGGTAAGCGTTAGCTCCTCGACCAAAATTTCTGAATATTTTCTGCGCTTGGAGGCGGTCTTACACCACAATCTCGATAGTGATTTTTATCACCAATCCCCAGTATTTTACCATTTCGTTCATCAATCATCGCAGCCACTTTAACACCGTCTCCAATATGCCGAGTCAACACGACAATTTCACTCGCTCTTTCAGATCTTACAGCGCCTAGGATTTGATATTCGTAGCGACCTTTCCTTGAATTAACGATCATCTTCGAGTTAATAGGGTCGGCTTCATACCCCACGCCCATATCAAAAACCGCTTGATAGAGATCGACGCCAGTCTTGGACACACATTTAAATATCTTGGGATGACTCAATTGCTCTAACAACACTCTACTCGCTTCATCCTTTGAAATACTGTCACTAGCAGCACCACTGACCAGTAAAGCAATCAATAAAAAGTAAACTCGCATAAAAAAGACCTCAATATGTGGGGTTCATAATGAGGTCATAGTAGACGCAATGGATAAGCGGATGAAGAAAGTAGAGTTTAGGAAAACCATCACGCTGGGTTATGCATAAATCAACAAGCCGAAGATCAAATTGCCCAAACAGCTAAGCCTATTTACCAAGCTTTTCAGCAATTTCAGTTAAGCTGGTAGGGTCGTCAATCGTCGAAGGTACCACGTACTGTTCACCTTCTGCGATCTGTCGAATAGTTCTACGCAAGATCTTACCTGAACGAGTTTTCGGTAATCTCTCTACCACTAAAGCTTGTTTGAAACAGGCAACAGCGCCGATTTCGTTACGAACCTTACCAACCAGTTCGGCTTGTAGCTCAATGCCATCTACTTTTATTCCGTCCTTTAACACAACTAAGCCAAGCGGTAGCTGCCCTTTCAAGTCATCATGAATACCGACAACGGCACATTCTGCAATCGCGGGGTGACCACCAACGATCTCTTCCATTTCCCCAGTAGACAAGCGATGCCCTGCAACGTTGATCACATCATCAATGCGCCCCATGATAAACAAATATCCCTCATCATCGAGGTAGCCGCCATCACCGGAGACATAGTAACCCGGGAATTGGCTCAGATAGCCGGATTCAAATCGATCATGATTACGCCATACCGTGGGTAGACACCCGGGTGGCAACGGGCGTTTGAGCGCCACAAAACCTTGTTGATTGGGCAGAGCAAGCTCACCTAATTCATTAAGAATTTCTACTTGGTAACCGGGTACTGGCTTGGTTGAAGAACCCGCTTTTACAGGCAAAGATTCAAGCCCTGTCGGATTTGCAGAAATAGCCCAACCCGTTTCGGTTTGCCACCAGTGATCGATAACCGGTTTATTGGTATGAGACTCGACCCAATCCAATGTTGGCGGGTCCAAACGCTCTCCTGCCATAAAAATCGACTTGAGCGATGATAAGTCATATTTGGTAAGTAACTCGCCTTCGGGATCTTCTTTCTTGATTGCTCTAAATGCTGTAGGTGCAGAAAACAACACGTCCACTTTGTACTCTTCACACACACGCCAAAACGCTCCTGGATCGGGTGTTCTCACCGGCTTACCTTCAAACAGAATAGAGGTGCAACCGTGAATCAGTGGCGCATACACAATATAGGAATGCCCAACCACCCAACCCACGTCAGATGCCGCCCAAAAAACACCATCTTGCGGCATATCGTAGATAGTGCTCATCGAGTACTTCATCGCGACCGCGTGACCACCATTATCACGGACTACGCCTTTCGGCTTACCGGTGGTTCCCGATGTATAGAGGATATATAAAGGATCGGTTGCCAAAACGGGAACGCAGCTATGTGGCAGAGAATCCGCAACGGCCTGCTGCCAGAGTACATCTCTATCTTGGTTCAGTTCAGCCAGGCATTGCTCTCTTTGGAATAGCACGACTTTTTCTGGTTTCCAACGGCTGTCCATGATCGCTCTGTCGACCATTTGCTTATATGGCAGAACCTTGTTTATCTCGATCCCACAAGACGCTGTAATCAACACTTTTGGTTCAGCATCTTCGATACGAACTGCTAATTCATGAGGGGCAAAGCCACCAAACACCACTGAGTGCACCGCACCGAGTCGAGCACAGGCCAGCATGGCCATAGCCGCTTCCGGAATCATTGGCATATAAATCACCACACGATCGCCTTTGGTCACGCCCTGTGTTGCCAACATGCCTGCGACTTTTGCCACTTGGTCACGTAATTTGTTGTAAGTGTAGGACGACTGAGTACCCGTTACAGGCGAGTCGTAAATCAACGCCACTTTATCACCGCGACCATTTTCACAATGATAATCCAGCGCCAACCAACACGTATTCATCACCCCATCAGGAAACCAACGTTCAATACCGTTATCATCAGTTTGTAATATCGTTTTCGGTGACTCAAACCAATCTATCGCTTGTGATTGTGTTTCCCAAAACGAATTAGGGTCTTCCCTCGCCCATTGGTACTCGGTGATATAGTCTGTTTTTCTGTTCATTCGATTCGTAGCAGACATAGTGCCTCCTCCATGATTAATCCATTAGTCCAAGCGCCTTGCTTTTGGCTGTTCACTTGGGTGCACTCTTTTCTCAGCGTTGTGTTCGTGGATATTTAACCGTTCACGACAATTGCTTTACTTAGGAAAAGGCACACGGATGGCACCTTCCATGATCACTCGGGCACTACGACTCATTATCGCCCGTTCTATTTTCCAACCGCTTTCCGTCTGAATAGCTTTAGCACCCACTTTTAAGGTTCCTGATGGATGACCAAAGGTAACAAAATCTCGGGAACCCTCACCGACTGCCAAGTTCACTAACGTACCTGGCACACTCGCCGCTGAAGCAATGGCGACCGCAGCCGTACCCATCATGGCGTGATGCAGTTGTCCCATAGACAAAGCACGCACCAGAAGATCAGTATCTTCGGCAGAGACCGATTTACCACTGGAAGCTTGGTACGCTTGAGGCTTAGCAACAAACGCGACTTTAGGTGTGTGTTGGCGTGATTCAGCTTGTTCTAAAGAATCAATCAGCCCCATCGCTACTGCACCATGTGCTCGGATGGATTCAAACAGAGCCAAAGCTTTGGCATCACTATTGATATCAGATTGAAGCTCTGTACCTTGATAACCAACCGATTCAGCATCAACAAAAATGGTTGGTATCCCTGCATTGATGTATGTTGCTTTGATGCAGCCCAATTCGGGAACATCTAAAAAATCGACAACATTCCCTGTAGGGAACATCGAACCACTCGCATCGGCAGGGTCAAGAAAATCGACTTGGATCTCAGCGGCAGGAAAAGTCACACCATCAAGTTTAAAGTCACCTAACTCTTGGACTTCACCATTGGTGATAGGCACATGAACAATAATGGTTTTCTGGATATTCACTTGCCATACTCGCACCTCAACAACACCGTTTTCAGGGATACGAGTCAAGTCAACCAAGCCACTATGAATAGCGAACGGACCGACCGCTGCAGACAAGTTCCCACAGTTACCACTCCAATCCACAAACGTCTTATCTATCGCCACTTGGCCGAATAGGTAATCAACATCGTGATCGGCTTTACTGCTTTTCGAAACAATCACGGTTTTACTGGTACTCGATGTTGCACCACCCATACCATCGGTTTGTTTACCATAAGGGTCTGGACTGCCAATCACTCTCAACAACAATGTATCTCTCGCTTCTCCAGCAACTTGCGTTGATTGAGGTAAATCACTTAGATTGAAGAAAACCCCTTTGCTCGTGCCTCCTCGCATATAAGTTGCAGGCACTTTGATCTGTTTGTTTGTCATATCAAGCTCCTACTGTGCAAGAAAGTCTTTGGCAAAACGCTGCAATACACCACCAGCGCTGTACACGTTCACTTCGTCTGCAGTGTCTAGTCGACAGGTCACGGGAACATCAAGCTTTTCACCGTTTTTACGAGTAATGACTAGAGCCAAATCAGAACCTGCTTGGATGTCACCATAAACGTCGTAAAGCTCGGTACCGTCCAATTCTAAGGTGTTGCGATTGGTCCCCGCTTTGAATTGCAGAGGCAGTACGCCCATGCCAACCAAGTTGGTTCTGTGAATTCGTTCAAACCCTTCTGCCACAATCACTTCAACACCCGCTAAACGCACACCTTTGGCAGCCCAATCTCGTGATGAACCTTGTCCATAATCCGCACCCGCCACGACAATCAAAGGCTGTTTACGGTTCATGTAGGTTTCTATCGCTTCCCACATTCGCGTAACTTGCCCATCGGGTTCAACTCTTGCCAATGAACCTTGCACGACTTCCCCAGCGTCCTTCACCATTTCGTTAAACAGCTTAGGGTTGGCGAATGTTGCTCGTTGCGCGGTTAAGTGATCACCTCGATGGGTCGCGTAAGAGTTAAAGTCTTCTTCTGGCACTTCCATTTTCGCCAAGTACTCACCTGCCGCACTCGAAGCGAGAATCGCATTTGAAGGTGATAGATGATCCGTGGTGATGTTGTCGCCAAGAATCGCTAACGGTCTCATACCTGAAAGGCTTCGTTCACCCGCAAGAGCTCCTTCCCAATAAGGTGGTCTGCGAATATAGGTACTTTTAGGTCTCCAATCATAAAGCGGTTCAGTAGTCACCTGCTCTTCGTCTGGCTGGAACATTTTCACGTAGATTTGTTGGAATTGCTGAGGCTTAACATGCTCACCGACAACCGCATCAATTTCGGCATCACTTGGCCACAAATCACTTAGATAGATTGGCTTACCATTGCTGTCATTACCTAAGCTGTCTTTCTCGATATCAAAGCGAATCGTGCCTGCCAAGGCATAAGCAACCACCAATGGCGGTGAGGCTAAAAACGCTTGTTTAGCATAAGGATGAATTCGACCATCGAAATTTCGATTCCCAGATAACACAGCGGTTGAATACAGGTCGCGGTCGGTGATTTCTTGTTGGATTTTAGGATCTAAGGACCCGCTCATTCCGTTACAGGTAGTGCACGCATAGCCCACGATACCAAAACCAAGCTGTTCCAACTCAGGAAGCAAACCTGCAGATTCAAGATAGAGCTTGGCAACTTTAGAACCCGGAGCAAAAGAGGTTTTCACCCATGGCTTACGAACTAACCCAAGCTGATTGGCCTTCTTAGCCACTAATGCTGCGGCGACTACGTTTCTTGGATTACTGGTGTTTGTACAAGAAGTAATTGCAGCAATAATCACAGCACCATCGGGCATTTGTTCATCGCTATATTTCGCCGAATGTTGTTCTTTCCACGATGATTGGCTAATGCCTTGTTTGGCAAGTTCACTGGTTGGTAAACGACGATGGGGATTGGATGGCCCTGCAAGGTTGCGCTCAACTTTAGACAAATCAAACTCAAGCACACGCTCGTATTGAGCGGAATCTAAATCATCGGCCCATAAGCCAGTTTGCTTAGCGTATAGCTCAACTAACTCAACCCGTTCAGGCTCGCGTCCTGTCAGCTTTAGGTATTGTATGGTCTGTTCATCGATATAGAACATACCTGCTGTCGCGCCGTATTCTGGCGTCATATTCGATATAGTTGCGCGGTCACCAATGGTCAGTGCACGAGCCCCTTCACCGAAGAACTCTAGATAACTGGAAACCACTCTCTGATTACGAAGAAACTCTGTAATCGCAAGCACAATATCCGTTGCGGTTATCCCTTCTTGTCGTTGACCCGTCAGTTTAACGCCCACGATATCAGGCAAGCGCATCATCGATGGACGACCGAGCATCACAGTCTCAGCTTCCAAACCACCTACACCTATTGCAATAACACCCAGAGCATCAACATGAGGAGTATGGCTATCGGTCCCGACACAGGTATCAGGAAACGCGATGCCTTCTTTAGATTGAATCACTGGAGACATTTTCTCCAAGTTAATCTGGTGCATAATTCCATTACCCGCAGGAATCACACTCACGTTTTTAAACGCGGTTTTACACCATTCAATAAAATGAAAACGGTCTTCGTTTCTGCGCTCTTCAATCGCGCGGTTTTTATCAAATGCTTCGTTATCAAACCCGGCATGTTCCACAGCCAAAGAGTGATCAACAATCAGTTGAGTTTCGACCACTGGGTTCACCTTGGCAGGGTCTCCGCCTTGGTCGGCAATCGCGTCTCTTAATCCAGCCAAATCTACTAGGGCTGTTTGACCAAGAATGTCATGACACACCACACGCGCAGGATACCAAGGGAAATCAAGGTCACTCTTGCGTTCAATGATCTGTTTTAAGCTGTCTTCAAGGATTTCAGGATCACAGCGTCTTACTAATTGCTCTGCCAATACTCTCGACGTATAAGGCAAGGTTTTATAACTGCCCGGAGATATCGCTTCTACCGCTTCGCAAGCATCGAAATACTCTAAATGAGTTCCGGGTAAAAGTTTCCGGTACTGATTTTTATCAAGGTACTGAGCTTGTTCAAGTTTTACATCAGACATACATCCACCATTATCTGTTAAATTCTATTCGTTGGTTCTTGAGGCCTTGTCGTATGAAGACGGAAGTCACCTCAAGACATAAGTCGGCTCGTTATAGAGGGCTAACGTAGATGAATAGGTAACCATTCTTGATGCTCTGGCCCGGTGTAGTCTGCACTTGGACGAATGATGCGATTGTTTTCTCTTTGCTCGAACACATGCGCCGTCCAACCGGTAAGGCGACTCATCACAAAGATAGGCGTAAATAATTTGGTAGGGATATCCATGAAGTGATAGGCCGATGCATGGAAGAAGTCAGCATTACAGAACAAGCCTTTCTCGCGCTTCATAACCGCTTCAACACGCTCTGAAACGGCGTAAAGCTGTTTATCACCGACCTCTTGAGCTAGCTCTTTTGACCAACGCTTGATTAGAGCATTTCGTGGGTCGCTTTCACGATAAATGGCATGACCGAAGCCCATGATTTTATCTTTGTTAGCAAGCATCTGCATGATGTTAGTTTCTGCTTCATCGGCGGTTTTCCAATCTTGGATCATTTCCATTGCCGCTTCATTCGCACCGCCATGTAAAGAACCTCTTAGTGTGCCAATTGCTGCTGTAACGCACGAATGAATATCTGACAGTGTTGATGCACAGACACGGGCAGCAAAAGTAGATGCGTTAAACTCATGCTCTGCGTAAAGCGTTAGCGAACAGTGCATTACCTGCTTATGCAGTTCACTCGGCGCTTTATCTGTTAGCATTTTCAAGAAGTAGCCACCCAGATAGACTTCGCTTTGATCTTCAGTATCAATGCGCACGCCATCGTGGCTAAAGCGATACCAATAACAAATAATCGCAGGGAAAAGCGCAAGCATTCGTTCGGTCGCGAACAGTTGCTCAGAGAAGTCAGACTCTTGCTCTAGATTACCTAACATTGAACAACCCGTTCTCATCACATCCATTGGGTGAGCGTCTGCAGGAATAAGCTCTAGTGCTGCTTTCAAAGGTTGAGGTAAGCCGCGTAGACCAACCAACAATGTTTTGTAATCGTCTAGCTCTTTGGCATTGGGTAAGTGACCTCTTAGTAGCAGGTGCGCCACTTCTTCGAACTGAGCGTGATTAGCAAGATCGGTAATATCATAACCACGGTAGGTTAAGCCGGTTCCTGATTTTCCTACCGTACATAGCGCCGTAGTTCCCGCACTCTGACCACGTAGACCAGCACCACCGATTGCAGGTGCGCTTGCTGGTTTGCTTTCGGGTTTTTCGCTTTGTTGTTGGTTTTCTGTTGAAGCCTTTTCGACAGCTGCTTTATCACTCAAAGATACAGACATGATGAACTCCTTTTCTGTATTAGCCGCCTGCACTCTTTGGTGCTGCCTGTTTATATGTCCGATGATCTTTATCATCGGTACTGGATATGGCGACTAACCATTTCACGTTATTGGATTAAGTTGATTTTGGATTAATTGAAACGGGATTTACCCTTCACTTGAAAACAACTGATCAAGCTTGTTTTCGTAGTCGTGGTAATTCAGGTGTTCGTAAAGCTCTTTACGGGTTTGCATTGAATCCAACAGAGCTTCTTGATTGCCTTCAACTAACAAGTGCTTGTAAACATTCTCCGCCGCTTTGTTCATCGCACGGAACGCACTCAATGGATAAAGCACCATGTCGACACTTGATTGGGCCAACTCGTTACAGTTGTAGAGTGGCGTTTGGCCAAACTCAGTGATGTTCGCAAGAATAGGCACGTGCTTACCCGTTGCTGATTTCAACGCCGCCGAGAACTTCACGTATTGGTCTAGCTGATTCATCGCCTCAGGGAAAATCATGTCAGCGCCCGCTTCAACACACGCAATCGCTCGTTCAATCGCACTATCAATACCTTCAACCGCCAATGCATCCGTACGCGCCATAATCACAAAGCTGTCATCGGTTCTAGCATCGGTTGCCGCTTTGACTCTATCGACCATCTCTTGTTGGCTCACAATCGCTTTATTTGGTCGATGACCACAGCGTTTCTGCGCGACTTGGTCTTCCATGTGAATTGCAGCTGCACCCGCTTTTTCCATAGATCGAATGGTACGTGCAATATTGAATGCGCCACCAAAACCCGTATCGATATCCACCAGCAATGGCAGATCACATGCGTTAGTAATACGTTCAACATCGACCAACACATCGTTCAATGTCGTAATACCTAAATCAGGCAAACCGTAAGACGCATTGGCGATGCCTCCGCCAGACAAATAGATCGCCTGATGCCCCAAGTTCTTTGCCATCATCGCGCAATACGGATTCACCGTACCGACGATCTGCAATGGGTCGTTGTCTTGCACAGCTTGTCGGAACTTAGCTCCTGCTGATAACTTCATAATGACGCTCCCTGTTAATTGTTTATTTCTAATCTTTATGACTACTGATGTTTAGCTCTCGCCAGCGAAGAACCGCTGGCAAATACCAGTCGCCAGTTACTCAAGATCTTTGGATTGAATTTGTTGTTCTATAAGCAATCGGCTTCCCGAGATGTGTCTTCGCATTAACATTTCTGCTAGCTCTTCATCACGGTTGCGAATCGCTTGTAGGATGTATTTATGTTCATCAAGCGCCTCTTTTGGTCGAGACTGTGCTCTTGGCGATTGGTAGCGATACATGCGTAATAGGTGATAAAGCTCGTCACACAACAACGAAATGAGTTTGCTGTTACGACTCGCTTTAATAATGCGGTAATGGAAATCGAAATCCCCATGTTGATGAAAGTAAGAAGAACCTTCAACTTCATCGATGTGTTTTGAGTGTGTCGACAATAAGCCTTCAAGCCCAATCAACTCATCTTGTGTGATGTGCCTCGCTGCTAATCGCGCAGCCATACCTTCCAATGCTTCTCTCACCGCGTACAGCTCTAGCAGTTTCTCTGCAGAAAAGGTAATAACTCGAGCTCCGACATGAGGAATACGTTCGATCAGGCCAAGCCCTTCGACCCGCATTATCGCTTCACGCAAAGGACCTCGACTTACCTCGAAGCGTTTAGCCAGTTCAGGCTCCGAGATCTTACTGCCCGGTGCTAATTCACCGTTCACAATCGCCTCAACGAGGTATTCCGTCAGATTTTCTGACTTAGTGTTTTCTTTATCGCTCACACGAGTTTTCGTGTTTGCACTTAAGGTGAGATCTTTTATCGCAGTATTCATATTCACGCTGCTCACTTCTGATTGCCGACCCTAACTGTCAACAATTTCATAACATGAACATAAAATACACGATCAAATTGTCGACAATCAAGTAGATTGTCGACAATTTAGACTAAGGTAGTATTTTTTATAAACAATAAAACTTGCTAAAAACGAACAATAAATAACTTAAACATTTGTTTCTTATGAATCCAATCAGAAAAGAACCCTTCAACCCCTTGCCTATTCCAAAATGATTTAAAAAACGATGTGTCGACAACTTACAGCCGAACTAGTCAAACGCAGCTCATTTTCCGCATAGGCACCTGCTCGCTCGCATACAAAGACAAAGAAGACGGCTGATGTGCCCTTCTTTTTATGTCTCACAGCGAATAGTGACATTAATCCCTCCCGTAAACTTTATGAACTTTATTCACCCAATGTTCTTTATTCTCAATATCGCCGCATTAAAGACAATTCATTAACACATCGTTAACTTTAACCTTACCTGCTAAGCAATGTCCTAGTCGTGTTTAGCAGCTATATATAAAACATAAGTTTCTCTCCATTGAAGAGATCCCCTACATAAGGAACGTGAACCATGTTCAAGGCACTGAAACCTACTCTTGCGGCTTCTATTATCGCAGCTACCTTTTCTTTCAACACTTTTGCTGCTGACGTAGAGAAAATCCACTTCCTAATCCCTGGCGGCGCTGGTGGCGGTTGGGATATGACAGCTCGTGGTACGGGTGATGTATTGGTCAAATCAGACATCGTAGAAAATGTCTCTTTCCAAAACTTGTCTGGTGGTGGTGGTGGTAAAGCTATTGCTCATCTAATCGAGACCGCTAAGCGTCAGGAAGATACACTGATGGTTAACTCGACTCCTATCGTTGTACGCTCGTTGACCGGGATTTTCCCTCAATCTTTCCGAGATCTAACGCCAGTTGCTGCAACCATTGCCGACTACGGTGCAATCGTGGCGTCTGCGGATTCTAAATACAACTCCTGGGAAGACGTGGTTAAAGAATTTGAAGCCAATCCCCGTAAAGTAAAAATTGCAGGCGGCTCAGCTCGTGGCAGTATGGACCACCTAGTAGTCGCTGCAGCGTTTAAAGGCGAAGGTTTCGACGCTAAGAAAGTACGTTACATCGCCTATGATGCAGGAGGTAAAGCGATGGCTGCTCTACTATCTGGCGAAACACAGCTGCTTTCGACAGGCCTTGGTGAAGTGCTAGAGATGTCTAAATCGGGTCAAGTTAAAGTGCTTGCAGTCACGGCACCAAAACGACTTGATGCTGCACCAAACATCCCGACGCTCACGGAATATGGCAACGAAACCGTATTTGCTAACTGGCGTGGTTTCTTTGCAGCTCCAGGCACGAGCCAAGCAAAGATTGATGAATGGAATGTAGCGCTTGGCAAGATGTACAAGACCGACGAATGGCAGGTGGTCCGTGACCGTAATGGTTGGATTGACAACTACAAAGCTGACAAAGACTTCTACGCCTTCCTAGAAGATCAAGAAAAGCAAATGGGCGACCTCATGCGTGAGCTTGGTTTCTTGAAATAACCAATACTAGAGAGGGTATCTTACCCATACCCTCTTCACTATTCTCTTGTTTCGCCGTACATGAGTTAACTTCAAACTCCTTTGTTTATCCGTATCGAATTACTAAAACTTGTCGAATCGTTGTAGACGCAAGTGGCTTGAACATTAAGCATTGTAATCCGCTTACCTTAGGTTAGTGATCCCAGACATTATTCATTAACTCGCTCATGTACGGTTTTTTACTTTTCTATACCACCCTAAACGGAGTTGGATATGTCGGACCTACCAACCAAATTTTTAAGTAAAGAATACTTGCTATGTCGCGATCGCGTCGGGGCAATGATTTTTTTACTCGTGTGCCTTTGCTACGGCTATCAAACCACACTCATTCCCCTTTTCCCTGGCGACGAGTACGAACCCTTTACGGCTCGCACATTACCAACATTACTAACCATTGCAGGTATTGGTTTATCGTTAGTATTGCTTGTCACCGGACAAGTAGACAAAGACAGCGGAGCTATTTCTGACTTTGATTGGAAACTACTGATTGGCTTTTTAGTATTGATGGCACTGTACGGTGTTGGTCTTACTTACCTTGGCTTTGTTCTGGCAACGAGCTTCTTCTTGCTTGCTGGCTTTTACTTATTGGGTGAACGCCGTAAAGCTGTTTTATTTGGCGCGTCGTTTCCTTTCGTTATCGCGTTCTTTCTTCTATTAACTCAAGGCTTAGATATCTACCTAGAGCCTGGTTTAATCTTCACTCTTTGGTAGGGATAACATTATGTTAGATGGAATTTTACAAGGGCTTTCGACCGCTGTGATGCCAATGAACATCATGATGGTCATCGTGGGTTGCTTCGTCGGTACCTTTATCGGGATGCTTCCGGGATTAGGACCAATTTCAGCCATTGCGTTGATGATCCCTATTACATACGGCTTAGACCCTTCTTCTGGCCTCATCTTAATGGCTGGTGTGTATTACGGCGCGGTTTTTGGTGGATCTACGTCATCAATCTTAATCAATGCTCCAGGTTGTTCTTCAACGGTCGTCACCGCGTTCGATGGCTACCCAATGGCGCAGAAAGGACAAGCGGGTAAAGCACTCGCACTCGCGGCTTACTCTTCTTTCACTGGTGGCACGCTCTCAGCCATTATGCTGTTGATTGCAGCGCCAGCACTCGCAAGCGTGTCATTGAGCTTTCAGTCTTCTGACTACTTCGCACTAATGCTACTAGGTTTATCAGCCGTAGCCGCATTTGCAGGCCCTGGTCAAGTGGTGAAGGCGTGGATGATGACTATCCTAGGCTTAATGCTTTCCACCGTTGGAATCGATAAAGGCGTTGGTGTTGAGCGATTCACTTTTGGCTTAACCGATCTAATGGATGGCTTTAGCTTTTTACTATTGGCAATGGCAACGTTTGCTCTAGGTGAGACTTTAATGGGTATTTTAAAACCAGAAAAAGACACTAGCGGCGAAGAAAGCCAGAAAATGGCCGATATTGGCAGTATGAAAGTGACCAAAGAAGAGTTTAAAGAAGTCGCCCCCGTTTCGATTCGCTCTTCGATCCTAGGTTTCTTTACTGGTGTTTTACCCGGTGCTGGCGCAACCATTGCCGCTTTCTTGAGTTACGGTATGGAGCGAAGCTTGGCACCGAAAGACAAACAGAAAGAATTTGGTAAAGGCAGTATCCGTGGTCTTGTTGCTCCTGAATCAGCAAACAACGCAGCTTCAAGTGGTTCATTCGTTCCGCTACTGACGCTTGGTATTCCCGGCTCTGGTACTACCGCAATCATGCTTGGTGCCCTAATCGCTTACGGTATTCAACCGGGGCCTCGATTATTCGTTGAGCACCCAGATGTATTTTGGTCTGTAATTATCTCAATGTACTTTGGCAACATTGTACTGGTTATTTTGAATCTACCGCTTATCCCTTACATATCTAAACTGCTTGCTGTACCAAGAACGGTGCTATTACCAATGATACTGTTCTTCTCTATCACAGGTGTCTATTTGGTGTCGTTCAACACGATGGATGTGTTTGTGATGTTAATCGTCGCGATAGCTGCTATAGCACTGAGGTTAGCAAACTTCCCTCTCGCACCATTACTGCTTGGGTTTATTTTAGGAGGCTTGATGGAAGAGAGCTTAAGACGTGCGTTGATGATCAGCGATGGCGAGTTAAGCTTCTTGTGGGAACGTCCAATTACAATGACTTTCACTATTTTAGCGGTGCTCGTGTTAAGCAGCCCTATACTCCTCAAGTTATTTCAAAAATTTAAAGCTAAACCCGTAGAAGCATAATCTCACGTTACTAAAAAGCCCTAACAGATGAAGTGACCCCGTAAAGTTGGACATTTCTGTTAAGCGGCTTTCAAGGCCTGAGTTCGATATTCTATCGGAGTCAGGCCTTTTAGTTTCACTTTTATACGTTTGGTATTGTAGTACTCGATGTATT
>NZ_JAKMZC010000032.1:0-20520 GCF_029890535.1 Vibrio sp. S/42/10
TTACCCTTAGAAAAAAATAATGACAGAAATCCTTGATGTATTTTTATGACAAATCTATCTTTGATATGTGGGTAGCATATCGAGGATTGTTTTGTGATAGAAACGTACAAAGAAAAATGTTCTGATGTTTATGATGACTACCGACTTCTTTCTGTCGAAGTCGATACATTAGCAAAGCTAAGAATCTCTACAAATACCGATACTGAATCAGGGGAAGTGACATACTCTCCCGACCTCTCTCCTTCCAATCTAAAATCACGCATAAAGAAAACCGATATCATCGTTGCTCCTGACGGTAGAGTGGTTTATCCCCAGTCTCTTTATCTAGTATCTAAATTGCGTGGTGAAGCGGCTGTGAAAGACACAGGTTCAATCGCAAAAGGTTTGCTAGCTTTCACTCGTTATTTGGATTCGACTCACCACTCTCAAGTTGATGAAGATGGTTATGAAATACCATGTGAATACCTAACGTATAAAACCCTATCGAAATACGAAGAAGAAGGCGCTCCTTGGCGATTTGCTGAGTTCCTGCTTGCTAACTGCAATGATATTGAAGGCTCTAATGGCAGCGAGGCTTTTAGTTTATCTACCGCTCGCACCTATATGGGCGTGGTAATTGGATTCTATAAGTGGATGCAAAAAAACGGCTACATCAAAAATAACGATGAAAATATCGTTACCCACTACACCACAGAAACAGTGCATCAGGAATTAAACCAACACGATATGCTGGCTCACACAAAATCTGGCTCTCAGCGTACTTATGAAACTTCCAATATCATGAGGATGTTTCCTAAAAAACAAAATACGCCTGCTCACAAAAAACTCAAGCCCATGCATCCCGAGCACAAAGTCTTATTTAATGAGCATATAACGTCACTCCCAAAGACGACAAAACTCATCTTTCGCCTATGCGCCGAAGCAGGACTTAGAATAGATGAAGCCATCCACTTCCCCGCTCACGATATCGGAAACGCTGACTACAGTGAATTAGAAACTGTACCTGTCAAAATTACCCACACTAAAGGCAGTAAGGCGCGTACCGTAGAAATCCCCATCGAACTGTACGAAGAGCTAGAGATACACAAAGAAAGCCATGCGCAACTTAAAAACCTAAACAAGCGCAATGAGCTTATTCAGGCAGGCCGCGAAATGGATACCATTGAGTACCTATTTCTTTCAAACAAGGGCGTGCCTTACTCAGCCAATACATTAGAAACGCACTTTTCAAACCTTAGAAAGCAGATTCGCGAAGTGGACTCTTCTTGGTATTACCGAATTCATGATTTACGTTCTACCTTTGCAACCCACTGGCTTTGGGAAGAGTCGAAAGAACGAAATGTTAGCTATGACTACCTTATGGGTGACTTAGCAGAATTGATGGGACACGGAAATACATCGACCACTGAAAAGTACATTCAGTACATGAATAAGCTGGACGACCAAATCAACACGGCTAAAGCCAAAAACCGCAAAATAAACGGAGGTTGGTCGTAATGGCAAAAAGTAAAATCGCAAAACAGTCCAAGGCCGTCAAGCATGTGCGGAGCAATCAAAATGTTGTTCCTTTGAATCTTGACATTCCTTATAAAGGTGTCATATCAACTAGAGTAAAGCTGTTCGATGTTTCTCACCTATTGTATTTTTGGACTAGCAAAGAAAACGAAAAAATAAGCAGTCGAACCGTATTTATCAGGTCTTTTTGCAAAAAAGCTCATCAATATGTCAACAATGGCAAGTCTGCAGAAAGCGTCAAAATATACTACGAGAAATTACGCGCTTACCTTGCTTTTTGTGATGCACTAAATGTTGACCCATTCTCCGAAAATGGTTATTTGAAGTATGCAGGCAACGATGGCGAGTTGAGGCATCGTATCAAGGTTTTTAACGCTTCCAAACGGCTATGGGAATACAATCATGGCGATGAGTTAGGCATTAAAGAATCAAGCGCTCCATCAGTGCTTTCAAGCCTCCGTACTGCGCTTGAATGGTGCGGCTTACCTGTTTCTGATTGGGCTAGAAATCACAGTGTGTTTTCAGGTCAAAATGCGCCATTTAAGGGATACTCAGATGAAGAAGAAAAGCTTCTGGTCACACGATTAGAGGCATTGTTTTTCTCCCTTGCGCCACAGCTCATTGCAGCTAAAGAAAACACCACGCCTTTACCCAAAACTCTGCCTCTTATCATTAGTATTGGTTTGCATGAGGAAACAATTCAAATTCCGACATCATTGGAAGTGCAACGAAATACAAGAAAAAGCAAAAATGGTACCGCTGTTAATGCTGCCACGGCGTTTAACCTTGCGATGGGTGCCGCCTATCACTTAATGTGCTTTTTCACCTCACTGAATGACAGCAACATTCGAAACATTGCCCACCCAATTCATGTTCATACCGAAGAGCGAGATAAAAGCTTACAGATAGTCAAGGTCTCAAGCTATAAGCCTCGCGCCAACAGTGAAGTCGATGCCCTTTTGGTGGGGGAGCAATTTGACGTTGATAAACTCGATGGCGTGAAGTTTATAAAGCTACTAGAACGATTATCCAAACTCTACGGCAATAGTGAAGATGGCTCTGAGCTGCTTTTTACTCTCAATAATCACTCAGAAGTCAGTGATACCTTTAATTTGCAAGTG
Source organism: Vibrio sp. S/42/10 (assembly GCF_029890535.1). Lineage (NCBI taxonomy): Bacteria > Pseudomonadati > Pseudomonadota > Gammaproteobacteria > Vibrionales > Vibrionaceae > Vibrio > Vibrio sp. S/42/10. The sequence continues at coordinate 2,637 of NZ_JAKMZC010000032.1, forward strand.
CTAAATAAAAACCTCGTTAACAAACTACACCTATTATCTCCCCATAGGGCGGGTAATCTACCCTGGTTTAAAGTTCTGTTTTACACCTACCGAAACCAACAAGTTATCACTTTAAAGACGGTCACGAACCATTTAGGTCGCACTGTTGTTCATAAAGAAGTGCAGGAAAGTTCCAAAGTTAAGGCAGGACAAGGAGCGACCAACAGCGCCTACTGCGTTTTATCTTGCTACACAGACTTACCGCTCAAAGGGGTTCTACTTCCGCTCACCTACTCTGAAATTGATAGCGATGGCAACGTTACCGTTTCTTTTAACTATAGAAGTAGCGAAAAAGGATACTTCAAAGTCCCTGCTTGTGATTTAACGCTCATTAAAGATATAGAGCAATATGCGAAAGAAAAAGCAGACAAACAGCCTAAGAAATACGAACGATTGCTCTTAACAAGAACTCTCAATGGTGCTCCTTCTGATTGGGAAGGTATTAGCCCTATTTCAGCCAATCTCATGAAACAGTGGGCTGTTGAAACCAACCATTACTACATCTCTCTTTCATCAAGTCGCTGGCGAGAAATGAGCAGTAATCAAGCCTATGCGGAGGGAGGAATTCAAGTCGTTCAAAGCTTGCTCCAAAACAAGCGAGACACAATAGAGAGAAGTTACGTAAACGGGCTTCCATCACTTAATAAAATCATTCTCTCTCAGAGTATCGAAGTCATCGAAAACCTCTTTGATAGTGACTTAGAGCAAGCAAAAGATGCGGTTGCTAAAAGGCGCGGCATTCCGGTTCTGACATATGAGGAAGGCGATAAAAAGCGTAAAACCAACCCCAATGGAATAGCTTGCGATGGGAAGCAAGTCATGATTGATGGAAAGAATACACAGCGAGAAACGAACTATGCTCTAGGCGTAGACTTACCTTGCGCCGAGTTTGATATGTGCCACAAGTGCCAATCTGCCAAAGCGGTAGATGAAGTTGATGCTATTTATAAACTTATTTCATACATCGATGTTTTGAAGGAAGGGCTTGATATGTTCCCTGATTCGAAAGGGGGGGCTCTAGAAAAAATCGAAGCGTTTGAGTATACGCTAGATAGGGCAAGTAACGATGTATTCAATGAAGCCATGAAAAAATTCAATACCCAAGGTCGTCACCTAAGAGTGTCCATCGAACATGCAATTCTATCTATGTAGTTACGGAGGATCACATGATAAAACTCTCTGACCTAGAACACCAAAAAAAACTTCTTAAAGCGCAACAAAACGTTGGCGCTCATACTAATTACTTAATAGATATATTACAGCCAGCGATTGAGCGCGGCGATTGGGATGAACTCGAAGCTCTTGATATAGGCTTTACGGTGACTGGTGAATCATTAGGTAAAATTGCCGATAATGAAGCTTGGAGAAACTTACAGTCTAATATTGAACCTCAAGCAAAGCATACCGTGACCCTAGATTTAACCATCGATAGCAAAGTGATTGAACGCAACCTAAAAAACGAGCTTAAAGTGCTCATACTTAAAATGATGTGGTTTTCACCTCGTGACCATTCCTTTATCACTCTTTATGATGCGCTAAATGATCTAAAAAAAGTCATCAACCCGCTTTTAAATGAGGGACTTAATACGTTGTCTGCGCTTGACTTTGACCGACTCGAAACTTGGGTGCTAACAGACTTTACCGATATCAATTTTGAAAGGCAGGCATTTTACAACGGGTTAAACCGCCTTTACCTAGAAGCCAAAGGTTTACCATTTAAGGTTAATATTAATAAAAGACTTAACGCTTCGGATTTTGGTTTAACTCTTAAAGAAACTGAGCAATATACCGTCATTCCACAAAGGCTCTACTATATGGGGCTTCAAAAGTCGGAAAAAGTGATAAATGAAGCTTACGCTCTTCGTCGTGAGTTAGGGCAACTGGCAGATTACATTACCACCTATTTTGAAAAAGCCTATGTAGGTTATGCTAAGTATCTGGTCAATGATGACGCTAGAAAAAAAAACGGTAGTATTACATGGTACTTGGGTAAGTATGGTAAACAAGGCAAAAAACGCACCATTGCTTTCCAACAAGCCTTCACAGCGCTTAACTCCCCCAATGAAGAAGAAACACTGGCTCTCGCACAACTTCATAAGCCAGAGATAAAAAACGAATATTTAGATAAATTCCACAGCGAACGAAAGCTGACTATTGGCCTGTGGTCAATCACTAATCTAACAGAAGCTCTATCACTTTTTAAAATGCTTAATGGTGGCTGCTTATGGGGATTAATGGCTCGTACAGGGATGAGAGGCGATGAAATGTATAATCTGAACACCGTTCAGGGCTGCACCGAAAATATCATTGACCGCCAGAATATATACGTTATCCATTCCAGCCTTTCAAAGACAGTAATAGGCTCTCAATCAATACAAGATGAGTTTGTCACCACTGAGATTGGTATGAAAGCTTATGAAGTCCTGCAAGCGCTGCATACGCCACTTAGAAAAAGGCATCCTAGCTCACAATCTTTCTTCCGTAAAATAAAAGGTGATTTCAGCGAAATAACAAAAAGCCAAATAGGAAGACACTCTCAAGGTTGGTTCAATGATGCTATGGGTGAAGAGCTTGCACTGAGAAATGAAGACCTTATTGACCTAAAAGTATCTGATCCCAATTTATCATTTGAAGCGGGTAAGGATTACGAGTTTACGCCGCATCAACTTCGCCGCTCTTTTGCCTACTACTTAATTGGTTACGAGCTTTGTAACTTCCCACAACTCAAACAACAGTTCAGTCATGTGTCTATGGCAATGACGCGACACTACGCTAAAAATGCCAGTAAGTTTCAAAAAATCAGGCACAAGAAAAAAACACTTGCGAACGAAATTGATAACGAGCGAATCAACCAAAAAGCTCGTGTCTATTTGAGTATCTATGAGAAATTGGCAAACAAGGAAAGAGTTGCAGGCGGTAAAGGCAAAGAGTTTGCTAAAAACATGACCAAAACAGACCGTAACTTATTCACAGATAAAGTGGATAATGACATGCTTACTCTTAACTTCTGGAAAAAGCAAATTCGAAATAAAAAACGACATATTCATGCGGTTGCACCTGGGATATATTGCACTTCGACCACTTGTGGCTTAAGAACGCTTGTTAACCTAATTGAATGTGTAGATTGCAAGAATGACTACATCGTGGATGCCATATTTGCTGAAGCAAAGCGTAAAGAAGCTGAAATTCACATGCTTTACGATATTGAAAATAATGAACTCACCCCTCAAACTGCCTCTGAATCTTACATTAAAATTCAAGCGGCAGAACGTATTATGAATGATTTAGGTATCGACTATGAGCCTGTCGTTTTTCCTAATGAAGTTAGGGATTTACTCATCCCATTTGGAGTTGTTTCATAATGTCACAGGCAACAAAAAAGAAGCTAATTGACGCATTAGAAAGGCTGCTGAGCGGTGATGTAGCAAAGTTAACATCGAGAGAGCTGCGTAATAAAGCGCGAAAAGGCAAACTCAAAACCAACAACAGTAGCGTTGAAAAAGAAGCAGGGCTTTCTGCTGGCGCACTCAGAAGGCACAGCGACGTCGTTCTGATGATAAAAAACAAATCATTAGAAGCACAAGTTGCTCAAGATAAGAATACAGACTCCCCTATTGAAGTGCTTCAAAAGGAAATAAAGGCGCTCAAAGGTGAACGAACGCAAGCCAATAAGAAGAAAAAAGAATATTACGATGAGGCTCAAAACCATAAGGAGGCATTAACTGTTCAAGCTGCCACTCATGTAAAAGTAGTTCAAGAGCTGATGGATATGCTGCATGAGAGTCAGCGAGAAAAAGCTATGGATAAAATCGTCTCGACTTGTTTAGACAATGTGGTTACACACCAATTTAGAAATCCAAAGTAGTAACACTGCCATTCAAGGCTGTCCTGTTTGGAGTAATCACTAGACAGGACGCTGAATTATCAATAAAAGTGTATGCTCTAACGTAATAAAAATGATCTAAAAAGGACGTAGTGAAAAACGCTACGCCAAATACCATTAATTGAGAAAGTAAGGATAACCCATGGCTATCGAAGCAGGACAAATCGCTCCAGATTTCACATTAAACGACCAAGACAATAACCCAATAACCCTCTCAGGGCTGAAAGGAAAGAAAGTACTACTCTATTTCTACCCACGCGCTTCAACGCCTGGCTGTACAATCCAAGCTCAAGGGCTTCGTGATACTAAGGCTGAACTAGATGCTCATAACGTTGTTGTACTAGGTTTAAGCCCAGACACACCCAAAAAACTGACTAACTTTATCAATAAGCAAGAACTTAACTTCACATTGTTAGCCGATGAAGAACACGAAGTTTGTGAGAAGTACGGTGTTTGGCAACTTAAGAAATTCATGGGCCGTGAAAACATGGGCGTTGTAAGAACAAGCTTCCTAATTGATGAAGCTGGTAACCTTGAGCATGTATTTAACAAGTTCAAGACTAAAGACCATCATGAAGTCGTTCTAGACTACCTTAACAGCAAATAGTATTTAAAAGACAAATAGAGCCAGTGCCCTTTCACTGGCTCGCGTTGCTAATCCTATTTCGGGCTAGTATTTTCACATGACTCTTCAATAAGCCGCGCCGTCACCTCAAGAACCTTCTGCTTATCCGTTTCAGAGAGCTTATTTAGATTCACAGCTAACTCCGCAGAAATCTCATCTTCACAAAAGAAGTAACTCAAAGGCACACCAAGTTCATCTGCAATTGACTTTAACGTACTGATATCTGGCGTATGTTTTCCCTTTTCGTATTGATTCATTCTCGGGCTTGCGGAGCTTTCATCCATACCTATACGCACCCCCAAAGCTTTTTGGGAGAGTTTCGCTTTTTTGCGTGCTTCTTTAAGACGCTCAGGGATTGGGTTAGTAAATGACACTTATAGTTCATGTCTCTGATCTCAAGGTAACTAAGATTTTCTTAGTTTTACTGATTTCTGTATACTAAGCAATCCTTAGTTTTTGGTTGGTGTAATTTTGGAAATGAAAAGGGCTCGAAGAATTAGTGCGGTCATGCACAAGTTATTGATAGAAAATGGGTTAGATGGATTCACCGTGCTAGAAGCGAGAGATTTGTGGCTATCCCTTGATAAGGTGGACTCCAATTCTGCCGAAGCTCGCAAAAAGGTGTACCGAGCAATTTTTCACTTTGAAAAGAAAATTTGGTTGCGAAGTGAGGGCTCAGGTCGAAAAAAGCGCTACTTTCAAACGGAACAATTTAAAGAGTTACATAACAATGTAACCACGAACAACCAAGCGGATATAAACCCTAAAGTACCCACTCAAAACTATTCCATTTTGAGCAATGAACGTAATGAATATAAGGGTGAACTTGAGATCGTACTTGGGGAGATTGACGAATATCAATCGATCGCATCTCGATTCCCTGAGCTAGAGAATAAACTGGCCCCTTTGCATCAAGAGGCTAAAGAACGCGCCGCTTTATTGCTCGGTAAAGTGAACGTTTTAACAAAGGTTCTTAATACGCTCTATGAAGGAAATGAACCGTGTTAAGGAAGTGGCAAAGTGAATGCTCTGACAGAGCGTTGGAAAAATATCAATCCAACAGCTCCCATTTCTTTTGCCAAGCTACACCTGGAGCCGGTAAGACAGTGCTTGCCGCTAATATTGCGTCAAGGTTGTTACAAAGTGACATGGTAGATCTTGTATTGTGTTTCTCACCATCGTTGACGGTTTCTGATGGTATAAAAAGAACCTTTTCGTCGAGACTTAAGTGTACGTTTAATGGTGGCATGGGAGCTATAGGGCAATCTTTAACATACCAATCTATCCAATTCCTCAATGACGAATTTTGGCAAACATTGCGGAATCACAGGGTCTTTGTTGTCTTTGATGAAATACACCATTGCTCTGGCTCTGAGGTTGAAAATGCAAACATTTGGGGGCAGCAAGTTCTCACCAAGGTTCAAGGGCTTGCCACTTTTACTCTCGCACTTTCAGGTACACCATGGCGCTCAGACTCTTTACCAATTGTGATGAGTGAGTACAGCGACCCAGACGGACAGCTTCTTGTCGATTACCAATACACTCTTAAACAAGCTATAGCTGATGGTGTTTGTAGAACGCCCAAAATCGTCTTAGTTGATAATGAACACTTGTCTGTTAGTAGTAGCGAAAAAGTCGAATCCTTTTCATCAATCTTAGAGATGCTTAAACAGACAAAAGCATCCTACCAGAGTGTTATTCACAACCAAGAGGCGATGGAATATCTACTCGGTTTAGGATGTGAGCGGCTAGAAAAAGTACGTCACAGATCACCCAATGCCGGTGGGCTGATTGTTGCAGCGTCGGTTCAACATGCGCAAACAATCAAAGAGGTGCTGTCTCAAAAGTTTGGGCAAACCGTTTCTATCGTCACTTATCGACATGAAAAACCGCTAGCAGAAATAGAGCGTTATCGACAAAGCGACGCACAGTGGATTGTTAGTGTAGGTATGATCAGTGAGGGTACTGATATTCCGCGCCTTCAAGTATGTTGCCATATGAGTTCAGTCAAAACTGAATTGTATTTCAGGCAGGTGCTCGGACGAATACTTCGTGTGAATAATACAATAAACCAACAAGCGTGGTTATTCACTTTTGCAGAGCAAAGCCTGATTGAGTTTTCTGAAAGGATTGAACAGGATATTCCTGAGTCTCGTCTCTATGTAAGCATGGGGAAACCTATCGAAACAGAGTTCTCAGGTAGAGGAAATAGCTTAAGTGTCGCGCTTCCGCTTGAGTCCCAAAACAGCGGGAGAACAACAGTATCTTGGGAAAGCAGTACAGACAGTTCAAATAGTCTCTATGGAACACTAGATACCTTTGATGAGCTTCGGCTTGGAGCATTTAAACAGAGAGTAATTTCGGCCTTCTCTTCTGTATAAGCGAGGAGGCCGCAGTCTACAATGGCTAGCTAGAGACACATAGGGGCGTCGAAATGAACTATTTTGCAGAGGGTGATATCTTCTAGAGTAAACCATTCAAACATAACATCCAGCAGGGGAGTTAAAAATGATCACCTCAAAGGAGTTTAATATATGCCCAGCCCAATTAACGAAGAACACGACTCATTAAAGGTAATAGTGATTGATTACTGCGCCACAGGTGAAGGCCGACATATTTTTATCAAAACAGCTACAGAAGCGTCAGTCAAAAGAGAAGTTGGTGATTGGTTCTACCAAGGTGCAAATGCATATACAGTAAAGCAGTGGATAGAACTTGATAAGTTTCCAGAAAGCAGTACCTATCAAGAGTCAAATATAGAAACACTTAAAACATTCGCCCCCACCTTGTGGGTGGCGATGAATGAAGATGTCTCAATGTTTGTTGACATTGAGTATTCTTGGAGTCATAGCTAAAATTAATGACACTACTGACCTATCAAGCACTTACAAATATTCAACCCAAAATACTAATATGTAAGCCTGTTCGCTTCGATTGTATTGATTAAACATTTTAGAACCTACCCAACTCTCATTCGATAAATTTATCTTTGCTCTATGCCCTTTAACCCAACAACGTGATTATTGACTATTTAGTTAGAGGTACGAAATGTCATAGAAAGAAATAAAGCTAAGTTGCAATCTGCGAATGATACTAAAGAAGGTCTGCGATGATGATAGACTTCATTCGTAAGCTGCGTGTGTATAACGGGAATAACTAAGAGCAAAAGACTAGTAAGCTGTATTTCATTCGTCTTTTAGGCTAGCAGATAGCGTTTGGGGGATAAAGCTCATAAAGTCCTAACCAAAGAGCTAAATGACATCAGATTCTTAAAGTTTCAAGATATGTTTACTAGCTACTCTTCATTTTCTGAAGATCCGAGTTACTTACACTTAATCTAACCCCCTCTTAAAAGGAAACTTTGAACTATTGCAAATTTCATCACTGATAACTATGAGTTTTATTGCTTATAGCTCTTGTACAAGTATTATAACCATAGTTTTTCCATGGCATTAGGAATCAGCTCGAGATGGGAAGTCCACTGCAAGCTCAATTACAAAGTCCAAATAAAATAAAAGATGTCCTTAAAAGAGTACCAGTCTCGTTTACATTGCCTGGCAATAGAAAAGTCGAGACTCTATTGGTTTACTTACCTTCTACAGAGGATACAAAGACATCACACGATGCTCTTTTTGAGTGTATCAAAGAAGGAATTCTTCAAAACTTTGTTTTTTCCTATAAAGAAATACAAAAAAAGTTAGGCAAAGCCGCTGACACTGCAATGGATGATCTATTTGATAAAGCGATAAAAAAACTAAGTAAGCATACAGCCAAAGGTGAACTTGGGGAGTTGATTCTGTTTACCTTGTTAGATGTGTATATCCAAGCACCTAAATTGCTGAGCAAGATCTCGATGAAAACTAACCCTAGGATGCCAGTTTTTGGTGCTGACGCTGTACATGGACAGTTTTTAGATGACGAGTTTAGAGTGTACTTAGGAGAGTCCAAGCTACATAAAAACTTCAAATCAGCTGCGACAGATGCAACAAGCTCTATTGTTAACGCAAAAGGTAAATTTGAAGACGAATTTTTCTTATTGGACAGCTATCTCGATTTTCCAAACTTGACCAATGAACTTGAAGAAACAATTTTGACCTATCTAGATCCATATAGCCCATGTTTAGAGGATAGAATCCACTCTCCTTGCTTTATAGGCTTTACTCAGCCGGACATTATTTTTGAGGATGAAGCTTCATTTTTAAAACACTACAAAGAGCTTTCTTGCCAATATGTTGGTGATTTTTTCAGTAAAGTGGAAAAACAAAAACTCAAAATAGACGAAGTTACTTTATTAATGTTGCCTTTCGGATGTGTTGACAAGTTAGTGGATGAGTTTATCTCGTACATGGGAATCACCAAATGAGTACGATTGCGTTAAAGTTGGGGAGAAATATCCTCTCACATCAAGATTTTGAGCAGGATAGAAATAATGTATTCAATCAATACGTAGAGCAACTCGCTGGTAATAAGCCACACTTGGATAGAAGCTTAGTCAAGCGTCTTTCAACATCTATTCAAGTGTTCCATAAGAGTGAAGATGAAAAGTTAAAGAAAGAAGCAACCGCTCTGCTAGCCATGCTTCTAGATATTGCCGGTGGTGACTATCCTGATTTAATTCCTATTGCGAAGAACATTTTTATTAACTCCGGAGATTTTCCAAATGTCTCATTACTAGATAAGAGACATCCTGATGTATCTATGGACTATGGCTTCAACACAACTACAAAGTTTGAATTAAAGGCAGAAATGAACTCTGTGGAGGAGCTCTCTTTTCCTTTAACCGATTTTCAAAGGATGCTTTGGGGTAACCTTGATTCAGATAATGACGTCATAACTATTGCGCCGACATCAGCGGGAAAAACACATATTATTCTTACTTATCTGGTAAATAAAGTTGTGAAATCGGATGGAGCATTCGCCGCAATAGTTGTGCCAACACGAGCATTGATATCTGAAGTTTCAAGTAAGGTTTTTGAAATAGCAAACGGAATAGATGCTGAAAATGAGCTAGAGATATGTACCATCCCTAAAGATGAAGAGTTCAGTACAAAGACCATTTTTGTTATGACCCAAGAGCGTTTGTATGAACTTACTCAGCGAGGGGATTTGAGCTTCGACTACCTATTTATTGATGAAGCTCACAATATATCCGATGATGGAAGAGGTGTTTTACTACATTTAACTTTAGAAAAGATTCTTGACGACAGTTCACCCCAAATTATCGTTAGCATGCCTTCTGAGAGTTATCAAAATGCTTTTTCATCTGTTTTTAGTGGCGTTGAATTACAGAAAGAAATCACTAGGCACTCACCAGTTGCTAAATTGCTATTAACTGTAGAGCTAAAAGGAAAAAATATTGAAGTCGAAAGGTATAATACCTCTGACAAAGCAACTATACCCAAAAATTTTACGGGTAGAAAAACTGCTGATGTTGTTCTTCGATTAGGTCAAGGCCAAAGCAATATTATTTACCGAAACCAAACCAACCAATGTGAGAATACCGCTAGAGATATAGCCGCTCTAATTCTTGAGTATGATACAACCCCTGCTTTAGAAGAGGCTGCTGACTATATTGAGAAATTTATTCATAAGGACTTTAGTCTGGCTTCCAGCCTTAGAAAAGGTGTTGCCTTTCATTATGGCCCCTTACCGAGCTCCGTAAGAGTGATGGTTGAAAACTTAGTCAAAGCTAACAATATAAAATTTATTGTGTGCACAAGCACTCTTGCTGAAGGTGTCAATCTTCCAGCGAAAAACTTGTTTCTAACTAACCCGTTTAGACCAATTAGAGCTCAACAACCTGAAAAGTTAGAAGAAGTTAAAATTAACAACATTACTGGAAGAGCTGGAAGAATGGTTGAGCACTTTTCTGGAAACGTATTTTTACTAAATCATGACTCATGGAAATATCAAGATTACTTTGAAGAGAGTGATGTAAAAGAGGAGAAGATCCCCACTTATTACAAGACATTAAATGAAGACTTGTCTTTAGTTGTCTCTGCTCTACAAGGTAAGTATCCCCATGACAAAGAAGGTCATTACCGCTTTTATACTATTGCCAACAAGCTCATTAGAGAGCTTGAGAATGGTAATCTAGATGAGCGGTTAGATGCCGAAGAACTTCAGTTAAATGCTTTTGAAAGGCATTATTTAGTAAAGCATGTTGAAAGCGCTCGAAATGCACTGAGGATAGCGCCATTTATACTAGAAGCCAACCCTACTATTGGCTACATTCAGCAGAATAATTTGTCTCTATTTTTTGATTCTCTCGATAACTATGACGATTGGGTATTGCCTCACCCTAAATCAAAAGACTTATATTCCGCTATAGTCCGTGTTACTCAAAAACTCTTTGAACTCGGTGTATACACTAATGGTGATGGGTACTCTATAGGGCATGTTTCTGTTGTCGCTACGAAGTGGGTTGCGGGAAAAAGTCTGAAAGACATAATTTCAGAGCAAATTGCATGGGATAAGAAAAGGTTAGCAACAGCAAATGTAAACCAATCGGTACGTAATGTAATTAAGATTATAAATAATGATATTACATTTAGATTGAGGAATGCACTTAGTTGTTATCACACCCTTTTAACTAACTGCATGAAATTAAAAGGAATCAACAAAACTTCTGTGAAACTTCATACCTATCTTGAGTTAGGAGCTTGTGACGATAGGATGATAAACCTTATAAACTTCGGACTATCAAGAGAGGCTGCAAAAGAAATTCAGGAGTCCATTCCCAAAGGTATTGAAGTTAAATCGATCTATGACTTACTCAATTTGCTAAAACGAGGCTTATTATCCAATACTCACCCAGTAACACAGAAAGAGGTCAAATTCTTACTTAGCCAGTAATGGACTTTCATTCCAAGCGGAGCTCAATACTTTGATTGCTGTAGTTTCATCGATGTATTTATTTCTCGTATTGAGCTCACTTTTATAGTTTATAAATGCATTACCAAAATCTAAATTTATGTTCTGACCTTCTTCATTTTTACCTTTGACCTTCAGAACGGTACAAGACTCACTATCTGATAAATAATTTACAATCTCAATGATATTGTCTTTAGTCACTATACTATCGGGCTCATCCCCACAGTCTAGGTCTAAAGACAGTTGAACATTGTGTTCAATGTATGGTGCTGAGCTAAGGTTTTTGATTAAAGTAGGAGCGTCATCTGCTACATCAGCTAATGATGAAGAGTTAACTTTGAAATGTAGGCTATTGTACTCGGGTAACTCTAATAGCTTTGAAAATTCTTTTTCTTTAGGTATCAGAGATAATGTTATTTTATCTGTCCTCAGAGTCTTAAACTGCTCTAAAGCAACACTCGCAACAGTCTTTAAGCTTCCGATTGGCCCAGTAGTAAATCCTAGAACTACTTTTTTGCTAGGTATCACGCAGAAATAATAAGGGTCGCCAATTATACCTTGATTGATTGCAAGACCAGTAATGTTGCCATCCCGTGTGGCTTTGGTTTGCCAAGCATTCCTTTCTCTGACTACTGCTATAAAGAATTGATCAACATTTCTGTGTGCAGCTTTGACGAAATTCTTCGTGTTCCTTACAGTTATAATTCTAGCACTAGCAGGAGACTCATTGCTTATTAGGAAGTTAGCAGAAAAATTTTCAAAAAAAGCACTACTTGCATCTATAGAGAAAAATCTTACAGTTACACTTTTTTTAGCTCTACTCATGATTACCTTCCAATTCATACTGGTTACACATACAGTATTGTAGCTTATTTTCTATGTATATAAAGCACTAAGCTTCAAATTTTACATGTTTAATGATAACTCAAAAAATCTGAAAACATGTCTAGTTTAAGAGCGTTTTAGAATATTTTTCATCCTTTCTCTTCCTACTGTGAAGTCTTGTTTTGAAGTGTCTACACCTAATGTTACTTGATTTGGAACAGTTAAAACGGTCGACCTGAGCTTAAGTATAAGTTGAACAAGTGAAGAGTCTGCACTAATTAGAACTTGAAGAAAGGACTACCAATGTCGGAAGACATTAAAGTTTTAAACTTTGGCTCAATCAACGTGCCTATCCAACGAAATTGTGAGTTACGAGTTCAGTAAATAACTAATTGATGCTTGGTTAATTATTATATGGACTAGTTTTTGAAATGTTACAAACACACCCACCGCCTGAGTAATTTCCATAACTAAATATATAGTCGATACTAATTACTGCTTCGATCTTGAACTATGTGTAAAAAGTCTATCTTGTTCACCTATATCTCCTAATTAAAAGGTGTGATTTAAACACCTCTAATTAGGAAACAAAATTAACTACTCCAACACAGTTTTAGGAATATTAATAATCTCGTCCTCATCAAACCATCCTTGATGAAACGCGGTTCTAGCTATTTCCTTGGGGTTATCTGTGTAAGCAATAATTGCCAGGCTCTCTTCTGCTCGGCTGCAAGTTACATAAAAGAGCCTTTTGGTGCGGTCGATCCCTGTGTCTCTGCCCTCTTGTTGATTCCGGAGGTCATTTGGTGTGAGAGGCTTAGCTCCAAAAAGCTTATCATAACTAAATGTAGTACCACGAGCCTCTTTATCATCTAGAATGACCATAACCCGAGGAAATTCAAGTCCCTTTATCCCTTGGTGTGTACCGAATTCTGATTCATCTGAGATGTACTGGACATATTCTTTTAATTCACTGAACTTCGCTTTAAGTGCGCTATCCCAAGCTTCAATCGTTGGATTAAGGTCATTCTCGGTATCAGGATCTTGATACTCCTCTCCATCTTTTCTAGCTGCGATCACAGCTAAAGTTTCTGGTAAAGGGAAAAGCCCGCTACGATGAACTTCTTTAAGTATACTATGAAGGCAAGGTTCTGAAACTCCATTCCACAAAGCATAGAGAGAGTCTACAGCCTGTTTGGCTTTAGCCAATTCTTCTCGAGGACTACTACTTACTTCTAGGTTCTCAGACGAAATAAGTGGTGAATATTTTTTTACGATTCGACTAATAGCAAACTGATTCCCTACCTCCAAACTATTGATCAGTGGTAGAACTCGATCTGAAAATAGAGTAATACAAGCATGTGTACCATCAAGCAAGCTCGCTTTTAACTTATCAACTCTATATAGTGGTTCAAAGAAATTTGAAAAACCTCCACGAATCGCAGCCATATGATGTTCTAAAATAAGCGTTTTTCTATCCTCTATCCACTGTTTATCTTCAGTGATTTTTGCCATTTCTTGGTAAACTAAGGACTCAATTTCAGCCTTATTAATCTCTTCTCGAGAATCTGCGACAAAAAGGCGAACAAAACCGTCTCTATCTTTAGCTGGCAGTTGAACATTTTGGTCAACACCCTCGCGGATCTTATTGATAAGCCTAACAACCCTTCGCGGGCATCGGTAGTTATATGCTTTTTTGGGTTTCAGCCAGTCATCAGGTAAGTCTTGACCTAAATGCTCTTTACCATCGAAGTAAATCCGTTGCATAACGTCACCAAATAGCCCCATTGAAAACTGCTCTTTATGAGACGCTTGAACAATAAATAGGGCGTCAATCAGATCTTTTTTCGTATCCTGACTCTCGTCTACGAGCAGCACTGGAAATTTCCGAATAAGGATTCGTCGCAAAAGAGGTTTGTTTATCAGGAGCTGGACTGCAATACCAATTACTTCAGCATGGTTTAAAGAGCCTCTTCCCGAGTTTTCTCCATTAGGGTTGTATGAAAACTTTCGAATTATATCAAGCGAGTCAAACCGCTTTTGTTTTGACGCGATCTGGCGAGGTCTATCTTCTGCTGCCTTTGTTCTTGCACGCCCTCGACGCTGAGCATCTTCAAGTTTTTCAATTTCGGTCTGAAGGCTAACTCTGAGTATTTCTCTGATGTCATTTTGGTGGGGTTTTATAAGCTCCCAAACAAAGTGATGAATTGTTGAAACGCTGAAGCTTGGATCAAACTCCAATCGACGCTTTATCTCATCACATGCTGCATTGGTGTAAGTAATGATTGCAACTTGCTGAGCATTCGCTTGTAATCGATGTACATTATGTTCACGAAATCGCTTGAGTACTTCAACCAATGTGCGCGTTTTTCCTGAGCCTGCACCAGCAAATAGGAAAAAACTCTTTGGCGCGTCAAGGTCAAGACAACTATAGATATCATCATCAATAGAAGTAGAGGTGGCAATGTCTGTCATGGACTAACCTCCAAACTCGATTTAGGTTGAACCAAACCATCTAGATTTGTTTTAAGCCATGATAGCCCTTCATGTATATAGTATGGCGCTCTAAAGGTGCTTGGGTCCACCAAATAGAGTAAATCTAGCGCCATCTCTGCTTTCTTTGCACTCTTACCCAGCGCTTCAAACATTTCTTGACAGGTTTCATCAAGGGTCGTTTTTTGAGTGGCATCAGCCATTTTCCTTGTGAGACCTGATACTTGGGTCATACATTTGAACGTTGGAAGGTTCGCTAATACCAAAGCATCCTCGAAAGTATAAGGAATAGCAGATTTAAACCCGACTAGCCCCTTGTTATTTGTCGGGAGAGTGACCATGATTTTAGAGGGGTAAGCAACTCGGACCTTTCCACATTGAGAAACTTTCTGTGCTGAAGAAATTCCTATTACTTCATCCAAATCAGTTCTGCCTGGAACCCAAGTCTTTAGTGTGTCATTTCCCGATAGTTGGTTTTTTCCTGTTTGTGGCCTTATTTTTCTTGTCCTGAACTTGGGGTTTCCCTTCGCATCTTTTTCTCCAGTTTTTTCCTTTTCCAGAGAATCTAAATCGGTAATGATGAGCGTTGGTATACCTAAGGCTTCAATTAACGGTCGCAATCGGTGAGCATGACTACCGCCAATCTCTAAGAGTGATATATAGCTTCTATCTAATTCAGGATAATGATGTCTTATAAAGTGAGGTACCAACATTCGCTCTGCAGGACCTTCGACTAGGATTGCTGCATCTGCAAAAAAGAGGTCACAGTGTGTTGTTCTTAGATAGCGTGTTGCGAACTGCGCAGTTTCAATTCTTTTCTGTTCTTTAGGATCTTGCCCTTTTGTACGACGCTTAGACTCTAGTCCAAATACCGTTGACATATTTACAACATAGGCACACGGGACTTCTTGAACAGTTGAAACTTGTTTTCTGCGGAAATAACGTAAGCCAGTGAAGTCCACTTCGTGAGTAATATGACTTGAGTGCGTACTTACAAGCATCTGAGTAGAGAAGTGCTTCATATCTCCAAGGTCTGAGTGAGCTCTTAGAACGCTATATGCCTTCTTAATGAAGACCTGTTGGACTTGTGCATGCAAATGGGCTTCAGGTTCTTCAATAAGCATTAGGTGAAGAGGCTCAATGGGCTTATTGCTGTTTTCTTCTCGCTTTCCAGCCTTACCTACTCGCATCCATTCATCACGGAAGCGGATAAGGTTAAAAATCATTGAAATAAGGTTTTGGTAGCCGAGTCCATTATATTTTTCCGGCAAGCAAAACCCGGCTGCAGAAGGAGTGTCAGTGCGCAGAACGTTGAATTGAACTGCTGAGTCATGATTCAACCCTTCTAGAGGATTTACTTTGCTTGAGAGCAGAATCTTGGGGTCACTAAAACCAGGGTAGTTAAGACCTTCCAGTTCTCCAATGGCGTTACTGAAACTCCCCTTCAATTTTTCATCGAATGCGGTTCTAGCTGCCTCCATAGCTTCAAGAGCATCTAAGTCACTTGCATCAGGTAGCTCATTTGGATTGAGGTGCTTGTCAAAATAACTTCTCAGTTGCGCGGATAGACGTCGGTCACTGTTTGCACTTCCTTCACCTGAGTTAGGATCAGAAAACCCACGTTGTGCATTGATAATATCAATTTTAAATAAGCCATCAAACGGGTCACTATCCATAGCCTCCATGTTCTCAGTGATGGCTTGCGATGGTCTATTATTGGCCAACTCAGGATCTAATACATAAGCATTGATAGTGAAATAACTTTGAAGTTTTCGATCCAGAAAATCCCGCATTGATGTTGGCCATAGCGCTAGAGATGACGAGATGTTACTACCAATTCCCGTTTGACGAGATGCCATAGTAGCTTGCGCCGATAAGTAAGCAGAAGCATAGGCTTTGTATAATTCTTCAATGTCCTTAGGCTCTAGAATCAACCGAGCACCGAGCAAGCCACCGTCCCAATCTAACGTTGGTAATAAGTGTCTAACGTAATGGATTTTTGATTCATCAACTTCTAACCAAATATCAATGGATGGTAGTTGTTTACGCCAAATGTCTAAAGAAAAATCCGGCTGTTGATCCTCGCAGGTACCAAACCAATCAGATCCGATTTTTTCGATATCAGCCCAATTTGATAGGGTAATGTCTGTAGTGGATAACTCTTTTTGCTTCCCTTTTTTTAGAAACATGATCAGCGCATCCATCGCTGAAGTTTTACCGCTGTTGTTCGCGCCAACAAAAATTGTACTAGTTTCAGCAAGTTCTATACGGCAGCTCTTTAACTTTCGAAAATTTTGAATGTCTATATGGACAATCTTCATTGATATATTCCCTAGCTCACCTTGGTTACACCACATTTTCGTGGCTATTTACTATTGATTTTTATTGTTATCCGCCTGAAATATAACACAAAAACTATAAGCCGATACTTGATTTTGATCGCATATGAGAAGGAGTGGTTGAGGTTTAGATAGTCGGTAAGGTATGGCTTTTTTGAGTGAATAATTGGAGATTAGGTGATTACTTTTTATGAAGTGAAATTCACAACTTTCACACGTAATGAAAACTGGCTAAACACAGTGAGGCAGAAACAAGCTGTTGCAAAATGAAGACATGTAAGAGTTGCAGCAAACTCTACAACCACTAAGGATTTCTCGGTAGTTGCTTAATGAGCAATGTACATACTTTCACACTAGCTAATCCTATGGCTTGTACTATTGCCCCTGAAACGTTTTTTGGGAAAAAACTTTGTCAGAGAAAAAGACAAACTATGACAAAAACATCGAAAAGTTACGATTTTTATCGTCGGGTTTCAAACTTTAATGTTTAACGACAAAAAATACAGACGATAAACACACGCATACTTAATAGCCACAAACTTGATAGACCTCTTTAAGTTAGGATTGGCGATATGTGTCTAGGTAAGACTATGCTGTCCAATGTGATTGAACTCCAGTCAAATTACCTAAGCTTTTTTATGACAAACACTTCCCCATAAAATTGTTAAAGTTAGCCACATTTGCGAAAAACTATGACAGATGCTGCAACTAGAGTGGGAAATGAGCATTAATTAACCTAACTCACTGTTAAAATTAGATATTGTCAACAATTGTCAAATTAGATGTCTTATAGTTTTTCCAAGGGTA
>NZ_JAKMZC010000033.1:0-15703 GCF_029890535.1 Vibrio sp. S/42/10
AATACATCGAGTACTACAATACCAAACGTATAAAAGTGAAACTAAAAGGCCTGACTCCGATAGAATATCGAACTCAGGCCTTGAAAGCCGCTTAACAGAAATGTCCAACTTTACGGGGTCACTTCAAACAGTAAGGCTTTATAAATTACATATTTATCGTGCTACATCTAATTTAGAATATTAGATGGGCTACACCAGCAATGACCGGAAGCGTAATTAGAGTACGCAGAATAAAGATAATAAATAGCTCTAAGATGTTCACTGGGATCTTACTGCCTAGAAGTAAAGCACCTACTTCAGACATGTAAATCAGCTGAGTCACCGACATGGCTGCAATAACAAAGCGAGTCATCTCGTTGTCGATAGAGGCTGCAAGGATTGCTGGAATGAACATATCCGCAAAGCCAACAACGATCGTTTCAGAGGCTGCTACCGCTTCAGGCACACCAAGTAGCTCAAGGAAAGGAATGAAAGGCTGACCTAAAAATGAGAATACAGAGGTGTATTCAGCAATAACCAGTGCCATCGTACCTAAGCCCATAACAACAGGTAGTACACCAAAGACCATATCTACTGCGTTACGAACGCCTTCGCCAAATACAGACTTAGCCGACTTCACTTGTGATGCTTTGTTTACCGCTAGTTTAAGACCCCAAGAGAATGTTGAGTAACCAGCAGGAATTGCATCAGCGTCTTTGTGCGGCTTGCTACCATCGATGAAGGTGTCTTTCTTCATGCTTAGTGGTGGAAGGCGGGGGATGATTACCGCAGCCACAATACCCGCTAGACAGATAGCTGCATAGAAAGGTAGGAACAAGTGCTCTAACTCGACCTGAGCAATAACCACAAGGCTAAACGTGATAGAGACTGCAGAGAACGTCGTACCAACAACAGCCGCTTCACGCTGAGTATAGAATTTCTTCTCGTACTGCTTACTCGTTAGTAGGATACCAACACTGCCGTCACCTAACCAAGAAGCCATACAGTCGATAGCACTACGGCCTGGTAGGTTAAAGATTGGACGCATGATTTTACTTAATAATGTGCCAAAAAGTTCTAGTAAACCGAAGTTAAGTAGAAGAGGTAGTAGCAAACCTGCAAAGATAAATACCGAGAACAGGGTTGGAAGTAGGCCTTCTAGCACTAAGCCGCCAGTGTTCTCTTCCCAAATAAACTCAGGACCGATTTGGAAAAATGCCATGAATGCGGCAGCACCACCAATCATACGAACCAGCAACCAAAGTGGAGATGGGTTGAAAAGGCCGTTTAAAAATGAACTTGATGTGATGAATGCTGGCTTGAAAATGGAGCTTAAAACGGAAGCTACAGACATGAAAGCAACGATTGCAGTGATAATTGCTACTAGAGACTCACCGAAAACCGCTTGAATTGACTTGGCTAAGATAGCAACAGGGATGGTTAGATCGCCTTGGTAGCTAATTGGTGCCATGAAAAGGAATAAACCAATCAATGATGGGATTAAGAAAACCCAGAAACTGCCTTTAGATTTCTCTGGTTGAGCAGTATTCGTGTTGTTAGACATGTTAATTGTTCTCGTATTTCTACATGTAAAAAAGCCATATCCTTGGCATTTTATTCTCTAAACATCCGTATTTTCTCATTGGCTGCAAGATTACCCAGTATTGATAGTTCTTGCAATACTATTCATCAAATACCGCTAAATATTCAAACTGGATATTCTGAAACTCATTAATAGTTTAGAATAAAGTGTTGCGGATGTTACGTAGTTTAAGAATATATTGCCAGATATTTATAAGTTGGCCTGTGTTTCAGTTCGATAGGTAAGATAGAGCCAATAGATAAACGCAATAATGAAAGCAAAAGAGGCAGGGAAAGCCAGTGCCAAAATTTCAAAGCGCTGGAATAGACAAGCTCCGGTTAAGCCACCAAATAAAAAGCCAACCACAATGAACATCAGTAGCTTGCCTTTGCGACGGTCAAAAGGCACTCCCTTTAAGCCTGCCCCTATCATTATCCCGAGATCTGTGATGATACCGCTCATGTGCGTTGTTCTAATGATCGCGCCACTGTAGGTCGTGATCATAGCGTTCTGCAAGCCACATGCTGCTGAAGCGAAGTATTGGCCTGACGTGTAGCCTTGTAACAGTGCCCATAGTGATAAGAATAGCAATCCGCCTTCGATACACAGAGCGACACCATAGCGACGTCCTAGTTTCAATGCTTGATTCTCAATAAAGAACCCACTGAACGCGGCACCCAACATAAAGCTCATAACAACCAACAAAAGATGTATAGATGCAGACGTTGGGGTGAGTAAGCTACTGCCCAACAAAGACATGGTGCCCGATATGTGTGAGATGGCTTGGTGTTGGAAGCCGAGCAGCCCAATAGCGTTAACGCTGCCAGCAAGGCCCGCTAACAGTAAAGCGCCGTATTCAACCCAGCGAGGTAGCTTTGAAATCATGTGGTTCATTCCGGGTTAAAAGAGGAGCAAGATTATAACGCTAGCAAAAAGATACGCTAGCGTTGTCTAGCCATCATATTTGATCTTAGGCAACAGTATTGCATTTGTTTCTAGCATAGCAGTTTGTCGAAACATTACTGTTAGCTGTACTGGTTCATTTGATGTTCAAACTTAACCCAGCCATGTTTTCTTTCCTCGTAAACTGAAAAGCTCGGTAGCGGGAAATCTTGTTCTTTAAATAATCCTAGCGGGACGATGTAAAAATCGGCGGCGGCAACGGATTGTAAAAGCATGGTAGTGCCGCACTTAGGGCAAAATTGATAGGTGACTTCATTACCAGTGTCACTTATGCGAGAAAAACGAGTCACCTCTCCGTTTAATGTCACTTGATCTAATGGATATCGAGCTTGAACTCCAAATACACTTCCAGTTCGTTTCTGGCATTCGTAGCAGTGACAAATAGAGGTTTTTTGAGGTTCACCTCTGCATACTAGGTTGACTGCTCCACAGCGGCATTCGCAACTTCTGATATTTCTATTTTTAATATGATTGATATCCATCCATGCTCCACTTCTGGTTAACCCTGTATTGATAATTATACTAAAGCCATTTATGGTCTGCACAACTGGATGAAAACAAAAGAATATAATTGCTCATGAAAAAGAAAATCTTACCAATACCTCTGATTTTACTGATTCCCATTGTCATGCTAGTAGTGGTGATCTTGGCGGGTATTTATCGCTTTAGCTTAAGTGATGAAGAGATCTTGGCGAAGTTTCCTTCATCTCAAGTCACTTATGACTCTTTGGTTGAAGAAGTTTTTGATTTGAAGACGACCAATCCATGGACAATTAAAGTGCCTGAAACCAACGCATTTGCTTTTATCAAGGAATTGGATACAACAAGATCAATTGCTTTTGGTCGTTACGATTCGGGAGCAGAACGTGGTGTGGTGACGGTCGACACTAAAAATCTTTCAGGTGTTACGTTAGGGCAGGCGAACTTCTTTGTTTCACCTATGTGGGTGTCGAATCAAGGTAGCGGCGTATTTTACTACCTAGGTCTGTTTAAACACGATAAACAACGAAGCCGAGTTGTGTTGGTCGATCAACTTTTTTTGGGTGATCGCATACAGATTCAAACTTTAGAAGTGACGAATGCACAAAATCTTCAAACGGAAAATAAACTCACTGGGGAAGGTTTTATCGGCTTTACTCAGCATTCTTTGGAACAATCATTTACAGAACCACCTTCTGAAAAGGTATTAATGAGCTTTTCTTTTGATACGCAATCAATTGGTAAGCAATAAGGTTTTTGTTCGCGCAAGGATCTGTTGTTTATGTGAGCTAAATTACATATTATCTTAAATAGACGAATGAAATTTAGACACACTTTGCTTTGTGTCTGCTTATTTTTACAAATGGAGCTTGCGAATGATTAATAAACGTTTTTTTAAGACGAAAGATGAAGTGGAAGTGACTTTTGAGCTAGAAGCTCAAGAAGCGAATTCAGTATCCATCGTTGCCGACTTTCTTGATTGGAAGGCGACGCCAATGAAAAAATTGGCAAAAGGTAAAGTTTACAAATTTAAAACTCGTTTGCCTAAAAATGGTGAATTTCAATTCCGTTACCTAGTTGATGACCAACAATGGGTGAATGATGCGGATGCAGATCGCTATATTGCGAATGAGTTTGGTGAAGATAATTGTCTAGTTTCGACAGTTAACGCCTAACGACGGCACCTTACGTTTTGCTTATTTTTCGGGAAGGAGGCGTTGTTGTTCTAGGTACTTCTTTTACTTAAATAAACAACTAATTCGCTTCGGTTATTAATCAAGCGAAACGGAATAACGTAAATCAATAAAAAGCAGAAGCTAGCCGTTTCTGCTTTTTTGTTTCCAAAATCAGCGGTTAATTTTTTCATAAAAATGTCTTTCCTCATTAACGGTAACTCAATGACTTAGCGATACAGAGTAAGATTCGCATCATATTATGACAATGCATTGATGATTTATGCGTTTGAAAAGCATATCCTAGCCTTTTATATCGTAGAAAGACCTGTTTACCGTGTATTCAAAAATATTTTCCTCTCCGTTTGCTGAGCTTTCACCTGTAAAAAAAGTAGCGATTTTAGGACTGCCACTTATTGCAGCGATTGGTGTTGCTTTGCAATCTTCGCCATCGGATCTGACGAAAACCGTCGATCTGAATTTACCGGACTCAACGGTTATTGAGTCAATTCTGTCATCTTCTTCTGTTACTGCTATTGAACCGCCGACGTTTGAGTATCAGATACAAACTGGTGATAACTTGAGTAGCATTTTCACTCAGCTTGGATTTTCATATAAATCGATGATGAGTGTGATGGAAACCGATCTAAACTTCCTTGCGTTGGATACGCTTCGTCCTGGTAATACATTGCGCTTTTGGCGTAATGAGGCGACAGGTGATCTTTCCAAAATGGAACTTCAATTTAGTGTTGCTGATAAAGTGGTTTATCGACGACTTGAAGATGGCAACTATGAATTCGAAGATATCTCTATTCCTGGTGAATGGAAACAAAAGCCTCTAGTCGGCGATATTCAAGGTAGTTTCTCGATGTCGGCGAATAAAGTCGGTTTGAGCAGCATAGAGATCGACCATATTGTGACTCTTCTTAAAGACAAGCTGAACTTTAGCCGAGACTTACGCGCTGGCGATCAGTTTGAAGTGCTTCAGAAAGCTCAATTTGTTGATGGTGTTGCTACCGGAAAACGTGAAATTGAAGCAATCAAGATCATCAACAGAAACCGTGTTGTATCTGCTTATCTTCATACCGATGGCCAATATTATGATGCGGACGGTGATAGCCTACAGCGTGCTTTCCAACGTTATCCCGTGAGTAGCGGCTGGCGTCAAAGTTCTCAATTCAACCCGAAACGTCTACATCCTGTGACAGGCCGAATCTCACCACATAACGGTACAGACTTCGCGACGCCAATTGGTACGCCAGTTCAAGCAACGGGTGACGGCAAAGTGATCATGACCCGTAAACACCCTTACGCGGGTAACTACGTGGTGATTCAGCACGGCAGCACTTATAAAACGCGTTACCTGCATTTAAGTAAGATTCTCGTGCGTAAAGGACAAACGGTATCGCGTGGCCAACGTATTGGTTTATCGGGTAAAACGGGCCGAGTGACGGGTGCGCATTTGCACTATGAACTTATTGAGCGCGGTCGCCCTGTTAACGCGATGACTGCGAATATTCCGATGGCAGATTCAGTGCCTAAAAAGGAAAAAGCAACCTTCATTGCCGCTCGAGATGAAGCCGACAAGCTGTTAAAGAAAGCCCTAGAAACGCAATCTAACAATAGTTAACGTTAACTGGTTTACTTGTCTATATCGTTGAATGAAGCTACCTAATAAAGCCGTGAGTAATATGCTAAACAGCTAAATGGTTTAGTTGATATACCGCGGCTTTTTTGATTATTGGTTGCGCTGAGGTCCACTTGTTGTTGATTTCTTGGAGTATGAACGCTTACGGTTACTCCGCAAGAGATTCTGAGTGAGTCACATAACTGACTATCGCTTCTGGTCGCATAGGCGGCGAGTAGAGATACCCTTGGATTTTGTTACATCCCATTGCGTGCAACTTTTCTAATTGTTCACGCTTCTCAACACCCTCGGCAACCAATGATACGTCTAGCCTGTGAGCCAGCTGAATGATCAACCATACGACGCTTTCTGAGGTCGAGTTAGTGAGTAAGTTTTGAATGAAAGTGGCATCAATTTTAATGCAATCGATAGGGTAGCTGTGAATGTAATTTAAGCTTGAATAACCTGTGCCAAAATCGTCGAGTGCAATGGTAAAACCTTGCCCTCTTAGGAAGTTTAGCGCTGATTTCGTCTCTTGTGTCGGAGACAGAAGCACGGTTTCTGTCAACTCAATAACAAATTCATCAGCCTTAAAATGGTGCTGTTCGATAGTCCGAGTTAGGTAGGAGATATAGCGCTTAGAGTCGGTAAGTTCATGTGCTGAACAATTTATCCCAAGTTTAACTTTGTAGCCTAATCCTTGCTCCAATATCGTTTTCGCATGGCATACTAGTTCTATAATACGTTCACCCAGTTCAACAATTTGACCTGATTCTTCCGCGACTCGAATGAACTCTACCGGAGAGATATCTCCGTGTTTGGCGGTCTTCCAGCGAGTAAGTACCTCAAAATATCCCCATTGTGTTTCGCCTTGATCAACGATTGGTTGCACCACCACGTACATTCCATTGTTGCTAGGGTGAAGGCTCTGTGAAATCGGGTTCGCAAGCTCACTTCGTAATGCTGCGATCAACTCTGTTTTTCTTTGATAGCGAACTCTCAGGTGAGTGTCATAACACTGAATGTGGACATCTTGGTTTCGTTTGCACTCTTTTAGCGCCAAACTGGTGTTGAATATTATCTGTTCTACATCTTTATTATCGCCGTCTGAGCTAGCAATACCGATGCTAACGTCGAATTCAATCTTGATGTCGACGCTACTGTATCCTTGCTTTATCTTAGCTAACACCTCTTCGCATACGGCTATGGGATCGGAATGATATGTGATAAAAGCAAACTCATTTCCGGCTGTTCGAAACGTTAAGTTGCTTTCCGGCAATGTTCGGCGCAAGATCTCGGCGAGGTGCTGCAGCACTTTATCGCCAATATAATTGCCGTGAATATCATTAATTGCTTTAAAGCTGTTGATATCTAGCAGCGCTAATGTGAATGGTGTGACGCTTTGTTGAGTGATCGACTCTAAGGTATCAGATAAGCAACTGCGGTTTTGTAAGCCAGTAAGACTGTCGTGTGAGACTTCATAACTCAGTTGATTGACGAGTTGTTCAGAACGATCGTTAAACCACATTTCTCTCAGTGTGTGTATGATGATGTCTGCAAACAGTTGATGATATTTAATTGCATCTTGTTGTTGATCCGGAGTTAGAGGGGAAGTGAATGTTGAAAATAACACCCCCATCACTTCACCACTCTGAGTACGAGTGGGAATCGCGATTGAATTCTGTGATGTTATTTCTTGTCTAAATGCCGATGTTGGTAGCGACTGAACGATGTGTTGAGCGAATGAGCAGTCTGGGTGTTTTTGATTAACTGCTTGCTGATAGATATGCCTATGACGTGCGTTGATTTTGTCACGCAAGACATGGTCCGAATGGGCTATGACTAAGGGAACCGTTTGATCCGGAAAGTACTTTTTCTCTATGATACTGGTGTATTGAGTACCAAATGTTTGATGCAAAGTAAGCACGGCCGACTCTAAAAGGTCGATACCTTCCAATTTAAGTAAACGTCCAATACGCTCGGTATCTATCATTCTGTTGTGTGCATGTTGAGTCATAGTCATCATCCGTAGCTAACCAGAATCAGTATATAAACTGTGTTTGTACAAGCCATATCGTTAAATCTTGAATATGTCTAATCTATATGCGTCTAGTTTATTATCGGCCGTGTTATATAATTTTTCAAACTCAGTTGCGACTTATTTCACAGAATCTAATTCAAAAATCTGATTACTACGCTCTTTGTTTAGCCTGTCTTTAAGATGATCCAAAAATAGCTTTGTTCGTGTATGTGAGTAATCAAGCTTAGGATAGTACGCGTAAACCATCACCTCATCCGCCGTTATATTTGGTAATACTGGAACTAATGTCCCTTGTTTCAGATCCTCTTTTATCATTGCCTTAATGGTTAAAAGTACGCCCATCCCTCTCTTGGCTGCATGAAATAAGGCCTCTGGGTTTGTGGTGGCAAAATTCCCTTTGAGAGTAATGCGTTGGCCTTTGGTTAGTGTTACTTCTCGAATAGGGCGTTCTCCCCATATTAGCGAATTGTGCTGCTCTAAATCTTGCTCGCATGTTGGGTAGCCATGTTGGGCTAAGTAACTTGGCGCGGCGTAGAATCCAGTTTTGTGCTCAAACAAAGCGCTTTTTTTAAAGCTTAAGGAATTGAGTTGTTCCAGTTCACGACTGATCACGAGGTCCAAACCCAGTTCGGGTAATTGACCCGGTGTAGTAGTGATGAGCTGCACCTTAATATCTGGGTACTTTTCCAAAAAGTCATCCAGATATTGCACGAGAAATTTAGACCCGACAGCAATGGTTGCTCCTATCTTTAACAAGCCAGCAGGGGTTTGGTTGACCGAACGAGTTTCATCGATAATTGACTGCCAACTATCGAGTTGATCTTTAGCTCTTTGATAAAAGAGTGCCCCGGCTTCAGTTTGGCTAATTGAGCGGGTAGTGCGTTTGAGTAATTGAGTACCAATACGTTCTTCTAACCAATTAACCCGTTTGCTAATCGCTGAGCTGGTGGTATTCAGCTTACGTGCAGCACCATTGAAGCTGCCTTCTTCAACGACCCTTACATAGCTTTGTACGTTAAGAATCCAATCCATATTGTTTCCTGTCAAGACCTAATCAAATTCCAATTAGGTCAATTATCAATTATTGGTTTTGAATGTAAACTCATTTCTACGAGTGAAAATCAAACAATGAGGAAAGTTTTTGAGCCAATCGACCTTTAAAAAAACACCATTACTTCTCGCAATGATGATCATCGCGACGGGCCAGGTGGGCGTGAGTATTTATCTTCCGTCATTACCATTAATTGCCACAGACCTCAGTGTTACCCAAGTGGACGTTCAGTTACTAGTTACGCTGTTCCTTGTCGGATTTGGATTGTCTCAGCTTTTTTATGGGCCTATGTCTGATGCTGTAGGAAGAAGGCCGATTTTTTTATTGGGTCAAGGTATTTACTTGGTTGGCACAATCGTTTGTTTTGCTTTTTCTGACAATATGACAGCGTTGGAAGTCGGGCGGTTACTTCAAGGCTTAGGGGCGGGCAGTGCGTCCGTATTAGGGCGTAGTGTTCTTAGAGACAGTTATGATGGCCCTCAGTTAACCAAAGCTTTATCTTACATTTCAATGACCGCGTCTATCATGCCAATTATTGCGCCAGTATTTGGTGGTTGGATTTCATTTCATCTAGGTTGGCAGGCGGTATTCCTATTCGTTTTACTGTATTTGTTAGCCATATTTATCTTGGGCTACTTTGTGTTACCCGAGACTCTTCCTTATGGAAAAAGTCGTTTTGATGCGACTCAAGTTATTAAGAACTATGGACGTTTTCTGACCAATCGACAAGTAATCAGTAGTGCGAGTTACAACTGGATGAGTTATCTGGCGAGTTTGGTGTCGCTTTCGTTATTCCCATTTTTAATGCAAGAACAATTGGGATTGACGGCTGCTGAATATGGCTCTTTGATGATCGTCCCCTCGGCTGGATTGTTGATTGGTAGTGTTACGTTAAATTTGCTCAATCGTAGGTTCAGTACGCCGCAATTGATGAGCCTTGCGATTTTGATTATTTTGGCTTCTGGAGGTTGGCTGCTTACGCACGAGCTAACCATTTTTAACCTCGTGTGGGCTTTTACTTGGTTAGCGATAGCTCAGGGGATCTCTTTTCCTCTATCGATTAGCATGTTGTTGGAACCCCACAAGAAGCAAGCTGGTGCCGTGTCGGCTTTATCGGGCTCTATTCAAATGTGCTTGGCTGGCTTATTCGGTGGGTACTTGGTCGAAAGGTGGGTGACAACTCACCTGCAACTTGGTGTGTTTTACCTGGTCATTGGTGTAGGGATGGGTTGGGTTCTTTGGTCTTCAACGAGATTGAATAAGAAACTCGACGTGACTGAAGTGGAGTACAGTTAAGCACTTAGCTTACTATGCTCTAACGTAATATCGTTAGGCGTTGTATTTGTGCTGCTGGTTTCCTACAATGCTCCGGTCCATTTAATAGGTAAAACAACATGCAGCAAAATGAATTTGAAGTATTGGTAAAAGCTATCTGCGCACTAGATAGCCTGCCTCAAGCACTTGAGCTATTGAAATCCAATGAGGATACAGAAGTCGCTGAGGCTGCTGCATCACTAACTGGTCAATTTTCGCTAGCTGAAGTTGAAGGCGAAAAGCGTATTTACCACGTGACGCTTCAAGAAAATGAACTAGGCGAAGAGCAAGAGTATATCGAACATGTCATGAATGAAGGCGATGACTTAATTAAATTTGCAGCTTGGTTCTTTGAAACTATGTTTGAATTGAAACAAAAAGATACGTACCAAATTGCTGGAAAAACTTACAGACAGCCAAAGCGTAGCTAGGGTTTCTAAGTGAAATATTTTAAAAGCAGCTCAAATGAGCTGCTTTTTTTATAAATTTCGAATCCACCTCTTTAACTTCAATAGACTTAATGCGCTAGGTTTAGTATGAATTGTATTAACTCGTTAGTATAAAATTGATGATGTTGATGAAAGCTGCGGTGGGAACCTGTTGGTTGCAATGTCATTAGTAATTTTGCATTAAAATGTGATTTGGATCTTGTTTTTGGGGGTTTTACGTGTAGAATCCGCACACAAGAAAAGTAGATGATGTGCGGAGATAAGCATGAATTACGAATTGGGCCACGCATACCTTGGCCAAATGGCAGCAAAAAACATGATGCATGAAGCATTGTATGGTACATCAAAGCCAAAGAAGCCATCATTCTTTAAGCGAATGATGAAGAAAATGGCTAAATAAGCATTTTCAGAAACGGAATTTTAAAAGGCCTTAAACTCGATGAAGTTTAAGGCCTTTTTCGTTTTAGCGATGGATGAATGTCATCGCCGAGCTTTTTTGTGGATGGACACAAAAAACTTATATGTTAATCATCTTATTCGTTAACCGATTGGCTGGATAAGTCGACAACGTTGTTAGGAATGGTGTCTAAACCATTTTCTTTCATCCATGCTTCCAAGTTGTCGGCACCGCCGATGTATTTTCCATCAAGCCAGATTTGAGGTACGGTGACGGGTGTTTTCTCACCAATGTGCGCTTTCACTTCAGGGATCATTCGATATAAGGCTGCGCTATCTTTTACAACATCGTGGTATGTGTATTCGACGCCGGCTTCATCAAGCATTTTTTTTGCTTTGACGCAGAATGGACAGGTCGCTTTGCCGTAAACAATGTTGCCTTTCAAGCTGTCTCGCTTAGTCCACTCTTTAATGACCGACTGAACTAACACGCCGCGGTTAAGTGCTTCACCTTGACTAACAACTTTACCTTCTACAACTAGGATTGGAGCATGCCAAGAACCCAGTTTTAAAGGTTCCCACCAGTGAGATAACCAATCTTTCACTTCCAGCTCTACATCAACGCCTGCTAACTCATTCTCAAAAGTATCCTTCAGAATGTCTTTGGTGAGGGTACATTCTCCACATGGGATGTTTATTTTAAATGGACCCCAGCTGCCTGCCCAACGGTATAGTGTGATCTTGACTGGTTTCTTCATGGCTACGACCTCGTTTAAATTCTCTTATCAATATAGAACGGACAGCAGAACTATTTATTTCATTGGTCCTAAATTTACTTTATTTTCGCCGGCTTTTTTGTTTCCCAATGGGTAATAAACGCGACTGATGCAATAATAATAGCGGCTCCTAGCCATAAACGACCAGGTGGAACCCAACTAAACACGATCCAACCTGCTAATACATTGAGTGGAAGCTTAGCGTGGTCAAATGGTTGAACAAAAGAGGCATCGGCCACGGAGTAAGCTTTCACGATTGCCCATTGTGCAAGCGCAGTCATTATGCCAATGATAATTAATATTCCCCAGATAGTGCCTCCGCTTGGAGTTTGCCAATCAGGCACAGCAAGAAGAAGGTTAAAGGGTGTAATCAAGAGAAGCAGGTAAACCACCATGGTTGAAGGACTATCTTGTGACGAAAGTTTCTTCACCATCAGAGAGTAGCAAGCCCAGAAAAAAGCGGCGCCAACGGGTAATAGTGTTGCCCAACTAAAGTCTTCGCCCCATGGTTCAAGGATGACCATCGCACCAACGAAACCGGCTAAAGTTGCCCCCCAACGAGCTGCCCCCACTTTTTCTTTCAGGAAAAGGCCAGAACCTATAGTTGCAAACAGTGGTGAGGTCATGAGCAGGGCTATGCCTTGCCAAATGGGTACAGGGTAAGCAAGTGCCCAGATCCAGAGTTGGATACCAATAACTGATAAGAAAACACGGAATACGTGCATTTTTAGATTGTCGGTTCTGAGTGCACGGCGAATCCCCAGTGTTTTTAGGTATGGGAGAATGGCGCACAATGCAATGGCATATTGGATAACGGCGACGGTGGTAGAAGTAAGTCCGAAATGAATACTGGCGACCTGGGTTAAGCTATTAATAACGGCAAAGGCTAAGCCTGCGGTTAGCATCCAGCTAGCGCCTTGGATCGGATGATGTTGTGACATGATGCTTCTAATTCTTTGATGTGGTCTGCGTATGATACGGATTTAGCACCACTTAACCAGAAAAAGCATTGATGAAGTTCGTCATAATATTTGAATATGAAAAAAGGTTGAGCGATTGCCCAACCTTTTTACTTTCAATCTAAAGTCGATTTAGGTTAGAAGTCGTAACGTAGACCTAGGCGCAGAGAATCTTCGCTTTGTGTTTCTAGGCCTGAAACCTTCACATCGTCTAGGTTGTTTAGTTGGTAAGCAACGTATGTACGGATAGATTTGTTGAATTTATAAGTCCCCGTTAGTTCAAAGAAGTCAGCTGTGTCTACAGCTAAGTTCTGTGTCGCGTCTTCTTCTTGTTTTTGGTACAAACCCGCCAGTTCAAATTGGTCTGTTAGCTTGTACTTAACAGCAACTTCCACACCTGAGAACTCAGCTTTTGATTTGTCGTCTAGGTCGCCCATTGTATATGTCGCACCTAGGTATAAAGCATCCATTTTGTAATTAATACCAGCGATTACAGCCGTTGCCGAACCATTACCAGTACCGTTGTCATTACCTGAGTAGCCAAGACCAAAGCCTAAACCCATTGGTAGTGTGTAAATACCAGAGATGCCGTAACCGTCAGTGTCTTTATCTTCACCTGCGATAAAACTTGCTTTCAAAGAAAGCGCGTCAGCGTCGTAAGCGTATACAAACGTGTTGTTTACCTGTTCGTCGCCAGCGTTGATGAATGCTTTTTGGTCACCAGAGTAGATAGTAACATCTGACATTTCCGAAATTTGAGCAGCAGCTGTATCTTGACGGCCTACCGAAACAGCACCAAAATTACCTTCTAGGCCTGCGTACATATAACGTTGTTTGAAGTTATCTGTCTTATCGTTATCAGCTGAAGATTTCACGCTTTGTTCTGCTTCGTAGAAACCAAAACCTGAGAGGTCACTATTGATTTCTGTAGTACCGCCAACGTTCAAACGAAAACGGCTTTTATTTTCCATTGTACCTTCGATTTCTTCACCGCCTGAACCAATGAAATCACCACGGAATTCTGCGCGACCGCCAATTTTAAGTTCAGTACCATCAGAGCTGTAAACTGTTGCTGCTAGAGACGAACCTGAAACTAGTGCCGCTACGACTGCAGAAGCTAAAACTGCCTTATTCATAATCACTTACCTTGTATTTTAAAATCCGTGAGCAATGTGCTCTCCGTTTCGATATGAAGCTAATTTAGAGCAGCTAAATTACGCTTTCATTTCTATAAAATTACATTTTCGTGAATGGGGAACTTTTTACGTTTTGATTTTATTGCACTTTTATTTCCAATACCTAAACGGTTTGTGAATGGTACGGTCAATCATGTGGGTTTGAGTGCTGACTTTCGAAAAGACGTTTTTGGATCAGTGGTGACAGGATGAGTGATTTTTACGCTCAGATTCGGGTTTGCTCATCCGATTAACTGTTTGTGCTGGTTAATATATCCTCTATGATGCAACAACTTAGAAAGAATAGTTTTGCTCAACAAGATGGAGACGTTGGATGAAAACAGAGTACTTAGGCGATGTTTTACAAGGTAGGCAGGTTATTGGTTCCTTGAATGTTGAAGACTTACCCGCTGGAGAGCATCAGTTTTGGTTTCAAGTAACCAGTGATGGGTTAGGGCAACCTAAGAATATGCCTGTTTCTGTTTTTAAAGGCAGTCAAGAAGGCCCTAAGCTGATGATTACTGCTGGTATTCACGGTGATGAGCTAAATGGTGTGTTGGCTGCTCAGCAAATTATCAGAGACTTAGTAGGTAAAACTCTCAAAGGTACGGTAACGATTGTGCCTACTGTGAATTTGTCTGGTTTGCTGAACCATAGCCGTGATTTTATATCTTCGGATCCGGGTTCTTGCCCGGCCAACCTCAATCGGCTCTTTCCGGGGGATGCGAATGGCCTAGCTGCGGAGCGCTTTGTTGCGTCTTTGTGGGAGCGTTTGCTTAAGCATAATGCTACCTTCGCCGTCGACCTCCATACTCAAACTCGTGGTGCAGTCTACCCGCTTTATGTGTTTGCTGATTACCGAGTCGAACAATGTTTGGAGATGGCGAGACTGATGCAACCCGATTGCGTTCTGAATGACCCTGGCGACCCCGGTATTTTAGAAACGGTTTGGAATCGAAGTGGAATTCCGAGTGTCACGGTGGAAGTGGGTATGGGGAAATTTACTCAACCTGACATGATTCAACGAGCAGTAGGCGGTGTTTTTAACATGCTGTCTTATTATGAAATGTTCGAGATAGACCGACATAACCCAGACAAAATGCAATTGCCGAGCATAGATTGGGTAGAGGGTAATGACGTGGTTTCTATCCGCGCTGATATTGGTGGCTTCGTATTGCCACAGGTTGAACTTCTACAGAGCGTAGAACAAGATGATTTGTTGGCCATCCAGTATGATGCTTTCGGCAATGAATGTCGTCGTTATCGCGCGCCATCTTCTGGCCGTGTACTCAGCTATAATGTCGATGCGTTAAGGGAGCCGGGTGCGCTTGTTTGTCGCTTGTTAAGTTAGGATTATATCTATTGGATGTTTCCGTGTTAACGCGATGTGTCGCTATTTAAACACGCAAAAAAAGACCGAGCGAGGCTCGGTCAAAGGACAGTTGTCTAGAGTTAACACGTCTTTGACTCTTCGACAGAACTACTTTTAGGGTAGCGAGGCTAGATTAAGAACCCATTGCAAGATAGTGACACTTCGACTGCTTTTCTGTTTCAAATATAATACTGAAAACATTATCTTAAGCTCATCAAAAAGCCGACTGCGAGTTACGCTATGAACTGACCCCCAATAGTTGGACACCAATTATTGGGGGTCTTTTTATGTCCAAATATAGCCGAGAGCTAAAATGTATCATTGCTAGGCAATACTTAGATGGCACGTCATCTCTCTACTTAGCAAA
>NZ_JAKMZC010000034.1:0-10902 GCF_029890535.1 Vibrio sp. S/42/10
CGCATGTCTTTCAGTTGAAGCATTACCGCTTCACCGTTATCCGCACCGATTTGGAATGATTTAGTACCGTGAGTACCGTTAAGCAGTTTGTTACCACCAAAAGACGTGGTTTCTGCGATACGGTTTAATTCGTCGTTTAGTGCTGTTACTTCTTCTTGAATCGCTACACGCTCAGATTTTGAGTTTGAGCCATTTGAAGATTGTAGAGACAAATCACGCATACGTTGCAGGATGTTCGTCGTCTCATTCATTGCACCTTCAGCAGTTTGTGCAATAGAGATACCGTCGTTCGCGTTACGAACAGCAACATCAAGGCCGCGGCTCTGAACGTTCAAACGGTTAGAGATTTGTAGGCCCGCAGCGTCATCTTTTGCGCTGTTGATTTTAGAGCCTGAAGCTAGGCGCTCCATCGATGTTTGTTGTGCGCTATTAGCATTGTTTAGGTAACGTTGCGCTGTCATCGCTGAAACGTTTGTATTTACATTCACTGCCATGGTGATTTCTCCAATTGATTTTCCGGTATAGCGGTTTCCGACGTCTCGGAAAACCAAGTAGTTATCTCTAAGTTACTATTAATAACGGCGTGAGTGCTGAAACCTTTAGAAAAAAAACAACAAAATTAAAGAAATAGCGATAAAGGAGAAGAAAGCGTGACTAGTCGTGAAATTATCAAAAAAAGATCAAAAAAACGCTAAAGTTGTCGAGGAGTCAGTCGGGCAAAAAGTTGTGTTTTTATTAACCAAAGGGCTTTGGTTAAGCTAGAACACCGTTATAAAATTAAACTTAATTTATTAGCCTAGCAGCGTTAAAGCTAGATTGGGAGCTTGCTTAGCTTGAGCCAAAATAGTGGTGCTGACTTGTTGTAGTATTTGTTGCTTAAGCATCTGAGTGCTTTCTTTGGCGTAGTCGGTATCTTTAATACGACTATTTGATGTCGCCAAGTTCTCATGAACATTTTCAAGGTTATTGATAGCATGATCAAAGCGATTTTGCATTGCGCCGAGTTCGGAACGATGGCTATCTACATACTTCATCGCTGTATCTAAAATAGAGACTGCACGCTGAGCACCACCTACATCAGTCACATTGATGTCATCGACTGACTCGTAATAACCCGCCGACATCGAAAGCTCACTGGCTAACGAACCTGAGAAAGAGATCGTGCCTGCCGTGTCTTCGCCAGACATATAGATCTGAAGCTGCCCTTCATCATTGACGGAAGCAGAGACGAGATCCGTTTGACCATTAATATAAGTCGCCAACTCTTCGATATCGTCGCCTTCTTTCGCGTTGATGGTGATCTCTTGTGGCTGACCAAAACGGTCAGTAAATGACATTGTCATATCATTCTGATCGGGCTTCACTTCCCATAAGTCACTTGCCATGCCGTTGGCAACATAGCTAAAACCACCCATGTTGATGTCGTCAGTACGCATGCTTTTTAAACCGATCTGCACAGCCTCACCTGAACTGCCACCGATTTGAAATGAAGAGCTACCAAAGCTACCGTTAAGAAGTTTTTTACCACCAAATGAGGTGGTCTCTGCGATACGATTCAGCTCATCGTTTAAAGCAGTAATTTCTTCTTGAATCGCCGTTCTTTCCGACTGGCTATTTGAGCCGTTGCTTGCTTGCAGTGACAAATCTCTCATACGTTGCATGATATTGGTGGTTTCATTCATCGCGCCTTCTGCGGTCTGCATAATGGATATGCCATCATTCGCATTTCGCACTGCGACATCAATGCCGCTCATCTGCGCTTCGAGTCGATTCGAGATTTGTAGGCCTGCAGCGTCGTCTTTAGCACTGTTAATACGACTCCCTGAAGCCAAGCGCTCCAAAGATTGGTTCAGCATGTTGTTGGCATTAGAGAGGTTTCTCTGGGCCACCAGCGCTGAGACATTCGTATTAACAGTTATAGCCATAGACCTTCACTTACAAAAAGATGAATAAAAATCACGATTGCTCTTATATCGACCAGTTCATATAAAGCTTTAATAAAAAAGGAGCCCTGAGGCTCCTTTTCTTTACTGCATACGAGGTTATTTACTTAATCGTTAATGCACTCAACATATCAGTCGAAGGCGCAAAGTAGTAAGCGCCTGTCACTGCTTTAGTGAAACGAAGCAGTTGGTCTGTTTTACCATCTGTCGCGCCGTACATACTCTCTAACATCGCATCAAAATTATGACGAACATTACAGTAAGCAATGAACAGTAAACCATGATCGCCCGTAGCGGTTCCGTAAGGTAGGCTATGGCGAACAATCTTAAGGCCTTTACCTTCTTCTTTGATATCAACACGGCCTACGTGAGACGCAGCAGGAACATCATCAAGTTCAATTGAATCAGGCTTAGTTCGACCAATCACTTTCTCTTGTGCCGACACATTCAATCTATTCCAAGCTGGCAGGTTGTGTACAAAACGCTGCACCATCACATAACTACCACCAGCAAATTCACCTTCAGGAACAATCGCTACTTCAGCGCGCTGTGCGTCTTTCGGGTTTTCAGTACCATCAACAAAATCAGTCATATCACGAGAATCGAGGAAGCGGTAACCGTAGGTTTCATCAACGACTTCAACGTCCGCAGCGACTTCAGATAGTAATTTGCGTAGGATAAAGAAGTGCAGATCATGTCGATTTGAATGACAGTGAATCAGAACATCAGACAATGTGCTCGGTGCAGTGATATCACCCTCACCAAGCGCAGGAAAATCAATTAAGTCAGAAGGCGCAGCTTGCTCGAACTTATCCCAAAAAGCCTTTGAGAACGCAACCGATGCAGTTAAGTACGCATCTGGTTGAGTTTGATTAAGCTCGGCGATTAGATTCGGAAGCTTTTGAAGTTCCGCTAATACATTAGCAGCGTTAGCATTCACTTTTAATTGAACGTAAAGAGCGAAAGGCCCAGCTTCTGGCAAGATAGCACTTTGAATTTGAGACTGCTCATTTGAGATGTTAAGCATAGATTAATCCTTTCATTTTTAGCTTCTAAGTATAATTGTGAACGGGACAAATGTTTTGATGAGAATCAGTCTTCGTGCTCGACCGCTTTAAAGCAATCTTTAGCGGTATGACTATTGGTTAGATAAAGTGCTAACCACAGGAGTAACAATAAAGTTACCCCATTCGACCAACGAAACCATCCGTTGTCCAAATAGATTAAATAAAGGGTATGTGCTCCCTGTGCCAAAATAGCGATCATGGTTACCCAACGCCCCCATGACACCACTTTGTTCAAGCGTTTTCTATCTGGTGATCTCAACCCAAACAACCACATAATAAGTAAACTAGGAATGCTCAATGCGATCCCAATGTAGAACATGTGGTGATCTGGATAAATAATTTCGAGGATATCAGTTCCCGACTCTCTGCTAGCGCCAGCAACGATGAAAACAACCAAAGCTTTCGCCAGAAATAACCAACCCAACCATAATAAGATTGGGGCTTTCAAAAAACCGTTCTTATCGTATTGTTCTATGGAGTACCGCACAAATCTCACTTTCACTTAGTTTCAAACCAACACTTTAACGCAAATCATTCATACTTAACTAGGTTTGCGTTATCTTATTAGCTAATCCGCTTTAATTATCGAACTCAGTATGAAAACTAATACGCCGTCTGTTGAATCTCAACAAGAAGCTATGAAGATAGCCAAAGCAACTCAAAAGCCAGCTCAAACCAAAGAACAAACCAAGCTGATCGCTCAAGGTATCGAAAAAGGCATCGCACTCTATAAAAAACAACAAAAAGAGCGCAGTCGCCAAGCAGATAAAGCCAAGAAACGCATACAGAAAGAAAAGCAGACTCAACAAGCTAATCTAGATGAAGAGAACAGTGTAGATACCAGTGTTGAAACAACATCAAACCACGCCAGTAAATTGCCGTGGCTACTATTAATCATAAGCTGGATAGGCTTCGCGATTTATTTGATGAAATAACAGGATAAACGTATGAAAAAGGAATGGGTTGCTTTGGCTATGAGTGGAACCCTTTTGGGATGCACGACACCGACTTCATCTCCTCACAATGAAGCGGACAAAGTACAAATGGATTTCCACGGCCTTATCAATATTGAGCAGTGCGAGTATAAAGGGGAGGTCACGGGTAGCGAAGGCCACTGGTATAGTTACCTCTTTTTCCCGAACGACACCTTGATTCAGGGCGCCATGAATGAACTCAAATCGAATACGATTGAGCTAGGCGCAGATACGGTGATATTTACACTTCCCCAAGACTTTAGCACTTCTGTCACGATGCTTGGCACAGCCTATCTGTGTGAGTAAGAAAATAGACAGATAAGTAAACCAGCATATCTGTATGCTCTGATTTTGCGACGCCCAAAAGAAAGCCAGCTTTCGCTGGCTTATGCACTAAATCCAAGGCTTGTCGCTATATCGCCTTTACGTTCTAGAACCCACTGACTATCAAACGGCCCCCAGTCGGATAACTGGTAATAACCATCATTATGACGTCGCCCATCTTGAACAAACATAAGTTCGATACCGATCCCCGGTAGCGCCTTGAGTACATCTTGAATCGTACGACGAGGCCAACCCGTTTTTTCGATGAGTTTAGGCACATTTGGCCTATCAAGGCTTTCCACTAACAATGCTAAATATAGCCGCCTTGCAAAAACAGGACTCAACTCCATTGACACCTCCTATATATGTGCAGCTCAATTATTTCTTTTTTCGCTGACAACATGTTGAGGCTGATCAATAAGTCTCCAATAGTGACATTTTCTTACTGTTTTTTTTTCACTCTATGAAATATTCCTCACTCTATTTTGTCTGAATTGCCGCTTCCTGATAGGATTCAACTCATAACAATGAAATAAAATCACCCAAAGGAAGAATAATGACTATCACTATGTTTGGTATCCCAAATTGCGACACCATTAAAAAAGCAAAGAAATGGCTCGAAGCTGAAGGTATCGAGTTCGAATTTCACGATTATCGCAAGCAAGGCATCACAGAAGAGCTAGTAACAAGCTTCTGCTCAGAGCTTGGTTGGGAACTTGTGCTGAACAAACGTGGTACGACTTATCGCCAACTTTCACAAGAACAGAAAGAGACGTTAACGGAAGACAAAGCCGTGTCTCTGCTTGTTGAGCAACCGGCAATGATTAAGCGCCCAATCCTAAAAGTGGACGGTAAGCTTCACATCGGATTTAAAGCTGACCAATACGCCGCTATTTTTGCTTAGAGCACCGCATTTATATCGAAAGACAACCGGACGTTGATCACTGATGCAACGCCCTAAAAATTAATGACTATACGTTTTATTTAAACAAGGAATTCAAGGATGACAGATAGCCCAACTTTGGCTCTGGCAAAAGATCTCATTAGCCGCCAATCAGTAACGCCTGAAGACGCAGGTTGCCAAGACTTAATGATTGAACGCTTAAAAGCGCTCGGCTTTGAAATCGAAGTGATGGTATTTGAAGATACCACTAACTTTTGGGCTCGCCGTGGCACAGAAGCACCTCTGTTTGCTTTTGCTGGTCACACAGACGTTGTGCCAGCAGGTCCAATTGAACAATGGAACACCAAGCCATTTGAGCCGACTATAGTCGACGGTTTCCTTCACGGCCGTGGCGCAGCAGACATGAAAGGTTCCCTGGCTTCAATGATCGTTGCCGTAGAGCAATTCATAGCTAAGCACCCTGATCACACAGGCTCAATCGGCTTCCTTATCACATCAGATGAAGAAGGCCCTTTCATCAACGGTACGGTACGAGTTGTTGAAACGCTGATGGCGCGTGGTGAGAACATCGACATGTGTATTGTGGGTGAACCATCGAGCACCGAATACGTGGGTGATGTCGTAAAGAACGGCCGTCGCGGTTCTATCACTGGCGATCTAACGATTAAAGGTACACAAGGCCATGTTGCCTACCCTCACCTAGCGAACAACCCCGTACACAGTTCTCTGCTTGCAATCAATGAGTTGGCAACGACTGAGTGGGACAAAGGTAATGATTACTTCCCACCAACTAGCTTCCAAATTCCGAACGTAAGCGCAGGTACGGGCGCATCAAACGTCATTCCTGGCGAGTTTAACGTTCAATTTAACCTGCGTTTTAGTACAGAATTAAACAACGACATCATCGTTGAACGCATCACATCAATACTCGATAAATACGATTTCGAATACGACCTAAAGTGGACATTCAATGGCGACCCGTTCTTAACAGACGCTGGCTCGTTGCTTGATGCTATCGTGGATGCAGTTGGTTACGTGAACGACGTGAAACCCGCGCTATTGACTACCGGTGGTACATCTGACGGACGCTTTATTGCGCGCATGAAAGGGCAAGTGGTAGAACTAGGTCCGGTTAATGCAACCATTCACAAGGTTAACGAATGCGTGAAAGTGGCTGATTTAGAGAAGCTCACTGATATGTACGAAAGAACATTAGTGAATCTTTTCGCCAAATAGTGTTTCACCAGAGATTCATAGCATCCCATTATTGAGAGACGCGTTATGACACCAGAGCAGCTTACCGGACAATCAGATTCTCATCTGGAACCTAACCTGATTGGCACCAAGACATTCTTGGTTCACAGTGATGTCAAAGATGATCTGAACAATTTGATTGAAGCTGCTCAACTTGCTGGTTTTAAAATGGAGATTGCCAGTGGCTTTCGCGACTATGAAAGGCAATCTCTGATTTGGAATCGTAAGTTTTCTGGTCAAGCGCCGATATTAGACTCAGAAAGCCAACCACTTGATGCTTCAACACTCAGTGAACAACAAAAGTTGTCGGCGATCCTAAGATGGTCTGCGCTTCCCGGAGCGAGTCGTCACCATTGGGGTTGTGATTTCGATGTCTTTGCTCGTAATCACTTACCTGAAGATATACAGCTGCAATTAGAGCCATGGGAATACCTTACTGGCCACCAGCAAGTGTTTTATCAATGGTTATCTGTTCATGCATCTCAGTTTGGATTCTTCTTTCCGTACAACCAAGACCTTGGCGGTGTGGCGATTGAACCGTGGCATATTAGCCACCGTAAGGTATCAGACTCGTGCTTATCACAGTTATCACCTACTTTACTTGGCAAGCAACTCCAATCTAAGCCAATATTAGGGTATGAGATTATTATGGAGCAGCTAGACGCAATCTATGCACGCTTCGTAGCAAATATCAATCATTAGGAGCGCTTA
The DNA here is from genome assembly GCF_029890535.1 of Vibrio sp. S/42/10. Taxonomy (NCBI): domain Bacteria; kingdom Pseudomonadati; phylum Pseudomonadota; class Gammaproteobacteria; order Vibrionales; family Vibrionaceae; genus Vibrio; species Vibrio sp. S/42/10. Next base: position 7,178 of record NZ_JAKMZC010000034.1, read on the forward strand.
TGTTGGAGTGGCTTACAAACCCTTGGGTTATCATCATCATCGTGGTTAGCGTTGTGGTAGGTAATATTGCTGCGCTCAAACAGACCGCCAATATGGATCTGACAGGTCGTAACAAAACAGAGAAAGACTTAGATAAGCTAAATCAATTAGATAAGCTTAACCAAGAGAAAACTCAAAAAGATGAGTCAACCGACAACAAAAACGCTTAATGTTGTTACTCTGATGGGCCAACCTAATTAGCGGAAAAATCGCTGCTGATTGCTCAACGAATATAAAAAAGAGGACACATTGTGTCCTCTTTTTTATTGGTTTTAGCTAATCATAGAGCTGATATGACTCAGCTCTATGATTTATTTTGTCGTGCTTACTCAGCTTTCGCTTCTTTGTCATCTTTGGTTTGGTCAGCAATATGCGCGAGTACCGGAACCATTGACTTAAGCAGCTCTTCTTCTACTGGTTTACCTGACGCATCCGTCACGTTGATCGACGTACGGTTGCCAAGGTCACCAAATAGGAAGTTGTATGTACCTGGCGCCAAATCGATAGGCTGTAGGCCAATTTCTTCCCAGGATTCATCATCTGGTGCAGCGTACTTCGCCTTTACCGTACCCTGAGATTGATTACGTTCTTCAAGCTCAAAGCCCATCGTCGGTAACAAGGTAGGCAGACGCTGCCAGAATACGTTGTATGGTGTACGAGCAATGATCACAGGGAAACCGCTGCGGTCAGCACCCATTGAAATTGGAATACGCTTCACCAACTCTTGCGCTTTCAGCGCAGCTTCAGCACGAAGGTTTTCATCGTACTTAGCCATGACTAAGTTGGTTAAAAACGCGTTATAACGCTCTTTATTGGTTGCGGTTACTGGTTTCTCTTCAATACCTTCACGCCAATCAATTAGGTTGATCTTGAAGCCATGGCGGTTATTTGTTTGGAAACGAGCGATAGAGTAGCGACTGCCAATCTCTACATCTTCATCTTCAGAAACCCAAGTTACCCAATCGGTCTCAATCTCATTCTCTGATTGTTCACGAATACCAATACCACGTTGAGCCAGCATATCTACTGCTGTTTGCCACACTCGGTCTGCTTCTTCAGCACGAAGAAGCCATAGCGTCACTTCACCATTTTGACGCTCGGCACGAGCGCCCGGGATCAGCTCAAGAACCTGCTGTGGTGGACGAATATCCACTTTACGACCGGTACCACCACTAAACTCACCGCTTGGGATGTCAAAGTTTGGGTAAAATTGAGGTTGAGCATCTTCAGGCAATTGCCACTGTGAAAACTCAGGTGTTTCTAAGTATTCGAAATCATCTTTGGCTTGGCGACGTTGAGTCGGGCTGCCAGAACATGCTGTAAGAACGAAAACAGCCAGTGACCCAATCACTAGCTGGTGAGAATACTTCATTTATACTCCTAAATGCCGAAGGTTCGCTTCGGCATCACTTCATACGTTTTTAGTAAATGCACGCTTCAGTCATTGCTTGAGCAACAACAGGTTGAGCTGGCTCTGACAGTTCAGTCAGCGGTAGACGTAAGCCACCTTCAGCAATCAGACCCATTTTGTGAACCGCCCATTTTACGGGAATAGGGTTAGACTCAACGAACAGGTTTTTATGTAGAGGCATCAAACGCTCATTGATCGCTTCTGCTTCTTCAAACTTACCTTCTTTCGCTAGCTTGAACATGGTTGCCATATCAGCGGCTGCAACATTATTGGTTACAGAGATCACGCCATCGCCGCCACGCTTAACAAATTCTAAGCCAGTTAAGTCATCACCACTGAGTAAGATAAAATCTTCGCCACAAAGTTCACGGTGAATTGCAATTCTGTCGAGATCACCCGTCGCATCTTTCAGTGCAACGATATTTTCGATCTCAGAAAGACGAGCAACGGTTTCTGGTAACAAGTCTACAGCAGTACGACCCGGTACATTATATAGAATCTGTGGAACGTCGCTTACTTCAGCAATCGCTTTGTAGTGTTGATACAAACCTTCTTGAGTCGGCTTGTTGTAGTAAGGCGTTACGCTCAGGCAACCAGCAATACCAGAACCATTTAATAAACGGCTGAATAACACTGACTCGTGAGTTGCGTTTGCGCCTGTTCCTGCAATAACAGGAATACGACCATCTGCAAATTCAACGATCTTATTGACGACTTTGACATGCTCTTCAATAGTGAGTGTTGAAGACTCACCAGTTGTGCCAACCGCAACCAGACCATCACTACCTGCAGCAATATGGTGCTCAACTAGCTTTTTAAGGCTGTCGAAATCCACTTCACCATCTGTGTTAAATGGCGTAACTAGCGCAACTATACTTCCTGAAAACATGTCTATCTCCCTTAATTTATTCTTTTTGCATGTTACTGTAAGCCAATCAATAAACACAAGACATTAAAGTGGCTTACTGGCAACATCTGCATTAAATATTGTTGTATGTTTGAGGTAAGACGACTTCTAACGGCGTTCTACCTATAAATTTGGCTAACCTTTATTCAATCTAGCGGATGCCGCATCGCTGGATGTCAGTAACAGGTAAGCTGTTTCTTCTTGTTCGTTTCTTGTTTTTCACACACTAGATATTCCCATCCTATACAGCACGCGAGAAGCAAAACGCCTCATAAAAAGCCCCGCTCGCACGCTTATTCCTCGTGTTAACTGTGCTAACATGCAGCATCAATGGAATATATAGAGACGTGATTTTATGACTCAACATCTAGTAATCACAGCTGTGGGCACTGATCGCCCAGGTGTATGCAACCAAGTGGTTCATTTGGTCACCCAATCAGGCTGTAACATTATTGATAGCCGTATCGCCCTATTTGGCGAAGAGTTTACGCTTATCATGCTACTGTCTGGAAAGGCAAACAATATTACCCGGGTTGAAACCACCCTGCCTTTGCTTGGCCAAGAGCACGACTTGATTACGATTATGAAGCGAACCTCGCCTCATGATGTGATTGAGAACTCCTACACGTTAGAAGTTTTCGTTGAGTCAGATGACAAACTCGGACTGACCGAGCAGTTCACTCAGTTCTTCGCAGACCGTGATATCGGCCTCGACTCGCTTAGCGCACAAACCATCAACAAATCCAAGATTCAGCTCGATAACGACCAATTCCATATCTCTATTACCGCTTCTGTGCAATCAGAATGTAATTTGATGCAGCTACAAGAAGAATTCAATTCGCTGTGTCAGAGCCTATCAGTTCAAGGCTCGCTCAACTTTATCAAAAACAGTTTTTAAAAAGGAAATATCATGAATACGCTAACGGCTGGTGTTCCAGCACCTGCTTTTTCTCTTCCAGATCAAGATGGCAATATCGTATCTCTTGGTGACTTCAAAGGTAAAAAAGTCCTTTTCTACTTTTACCCAAAAGCAATGACCCCTGGTTGTATTGTGCAAGCTGAAGGCCTGCGTGATATCAAAGCACAGCTTGATGACCTAAATGTGGTTGTTTTAGGTGTGAGTGTTGATCCAGTCAAACGCCTACCAAACTTCGTTGAGAAGAAATCTCTGAACTTCACTCTGTTATCAGATGAAGATCACAGCGTTGCTGAGCAGTTCGGGGTTTGGGGCGAGAAGAAATTTACCCTTAGAAAAAAATAATGACAGAAATCCTTGATGTATTTTTATGACAAATCTATCTTTGATATGTGGGTAGCATATCGAGGATTGTTTTGTGATAGAAACGTACAAAGAAAAATGTTCTGATG
>NZ_JAKMZC010000035.1:0-10357 GCF_029890535.1 Vibrio sp. S/42/10
GAGGAAGTATGTCCCTGGATGCGACAGAGGTATATAGCTTAATCCTGCTATAAATATAAATATGGGCATGATTATTAATAAATATGAATAATCTGATTTTATATTTTTAATGCCATAAATAAATGGAATTAAAAGAGTGCCAATATAAAGAAACAATCCTAGGAACCCATATTTTACAGTTCTATCCACTATGCTGTTATGGAAGTTTTTATTATCAAAATTAGCTAATGAACGCCTTACTGTTCCTTCTTTATACATATCTTTTATCATTTTTAAATGTGCATCTTGTCCTAACCCTATCCAAGACGGATTATCTTTTATGATGTTGTAGCCTACTATCCAAAGTTGAATTCTTATTCCCCAAGATGTGTCTAAATTTCCAGAGTTTAAGAGTTTTACTTCTTGTACCGACCGTTCAATTCGACTTTCTATAATAGGGTAGCTTAATATAATTACGCTTGTGAATAACAACAAGCTTGTACAAGCAAGCTTCCAGTTTCTTTTTTTTATAAAGATAAGAGAAATGATTGTTATATATGTTGCGATTAAAGCTAACCACGTCCCTCTTGTGTCAACCAATATGACGTTCATGCTCAGTAAAATAAAGCTGAATGTAGAAAGAAAGGAAAGTAATTTACTCCTGCTTATATAGCAGAGGTAAAGCGTTATGATAGATAATAATCCAATGAAATTAGAGTAAGGAATAGGGTTTAATGGGAGTTTCATCTTCCCTAACTCCTCAAATTCTATAATGTTCATGGTTTGGTAAGATATGTATATAGAGCTTAGAGTAGTTATATATATTAAAAAACGGTAACGAATTGACTTGGGAAAGGATATTGTTGAATATAGTAGTGTGCTAATGAGGACCCTTATCTCAGAAGAACTATAACCATTATAATAATACTTAAACGAAGCATAAGCCGTAGATATCAATATCAATATAATTATATTGTTGTATTCTATTTTTATATTGTCAATTTTTACTAGGCTACATAATATCTTGGTTATTAAAGATATTATGATTAGAGCTACCAGGATTTTATCTCCATTATGGATGATAAAAAGGCCGCTAACGGCCCAATAAATTGGAAGCAAGTGTATAAATTGCATTATTTGTCGAAACATATTATTTGTACGGGTTTATATTACTATCAGGACGAGTCTTAAGCAGCCTTAAGATCCACATATATTGTTCTGGGTTTTTGCTCACGTAATTTTCAATACATTGGTTCATCATACGAGCGTCCTCTTCTTCGCTTCCTGTTGGGAAGGGTAGAGCAGGGTAGAAGTCCAGGGCGTATTGGCCTGTACTGCTATCGTATTGAGCAAACAAGGGCACAATTTTAGCTTTACTTAGTTTTGATAGGCGACCAAGGCCTGAGATAGTTGCTTTTTGAGTCGCGAAAAAGTCAACGAAGACACTGTGCTCACGGCCAAGATCTTCATCAGGGAGATAGTAACCCAGGTACCCATCACGTACCGACTTGATGAAAGGTTTGATACCACCACTGCGATCATAAACACGACCGCCGTATTGCACGCGCTGTCGGTGCATTAGCCAGTCACTGAGTTTGTTTTTTTGTGCTTTCGCCATCGCAGATACAGGTAAATTGCGTGAAGCTAATAATACCGCTGGGATATCGATAGCCCATGTGTGTGGCACCAGCAAGATCACATTCTCGCCACTGTCTGTAATATCGGTTAGGTTGCTCAGGCCGTTTATCGAAGTGTTATTCTCTAGCCAAGTTTTACTCTTGAGTGTCAGTGAAGCAAATCCCATCAAAAATGAGATGGAAGTAACGTATGACTGATAGAGAGTTTCTTCGCGCTCTTCGATAGATTGCTCAGGGAAACACATCTCAAGGTTAACTCGAGCCCGGCGGTTAGCCTTATTCTTAATTTTTACAGCTTGCTTAGCCATAAACTTAGCTAATGCTAAACGAATGCTGTTAGGTAAGAAGCAGACTAAAGACGATAACAAAACAGCAATCCAAGTTCCCCAGTATTTAGGTGCTAGAAAACCCCATTCAAACTCAGGGTTGTAAGCTTTTGGATCAAAATCATTGCGTTGTGTGGTCATTCATTCACTACATTATTTAAATCAGAGAGTTAACTTAATATCGGTCACTCTGGGAATGATTATATTCGTTAGACATTCCCAATAATACACGCTAAAAGTAGGGTGTATTATTGGTCCTAATCTGAAATATACCGTTAAGCGTTTACGACCTTCATGTACTCAGCAACGCCATCGGCTACTGCTTTAAACTCGATATCGCAACCTGTACCGCGAAGCTTCGTTAGGTCTGCTTGAGTGAATTCCTGGTAAGCGCCTTTTAAATGCTCAGGGAAAGGAATCGTTTCGATTTCGCCTTTACCATGGTGCTTGATAACTGCCTTGGCGACTTCTTCAAACGACTCAGCATTGCCAGTACCTAGATTAAAGAGGCCAGATACCCCATTCTCTAAGAACCACAAGTTTACAGCCGCGACATCACCCACATACACAAAATCACGCTTAAAGGTTTCGCTACCTGCGAACAATTTCGGGTTTTCACCGGCATTCATTTGGTTGTTTAGGTGGAAAGCGACAGAGGCCATGCTGCCTTTGTGTTGCTCGCGTGGACCATAAACATTGAAGTAACGAAACCCTACGATTTGCGAAAGCGTTTCGTTGTGTGCTGCTGCATCCGCGGTTAAGCGACGAACGTAGTTATCAAATTGTTGTTTTGAATAGCCGTAGACATTCAATGCACCTTCGTACTCTCGCTCTTCGATGAAAGTGTCGGTCTCACCGTAAGTTGCAGCTGAAGAGGCATACAAGAAAGGAATTTCACGCTCAACACAGTAATGAAGTAGCTCTTTTGAGTATTCATAGTTGTTGAGCATCATGTATTTGCCATCCCACTCAGTGGTAGCAGAGCATGCTCCTTCATGGAAAACAGCTTCAATATGACCAAAATCATCACCGGCCATGACTTGAGTTAGGAAGTCATCACGATCCATGTAATCCGTGATGTCTAGGTCTACAAGGTTCTTAAATTTCTTACCATCTTTTAAGTTGTCGACGACTAGAATATCGTTGTGGCCCGCTTCATTAAGCGCCTTAACAATATTGCTGCCAATCATGCCAGCACCACCAGTTACGATAATCATAATTTTCTAACTCTTTTGAATACAAAACTGTCACGAGTATAGCAAGGAATGGATAAAGCGGGCTAGTGGAATAATTCCCCAACCAGAGTATGATACGGCAAGCTAAGTTATAAATTATGTTGAGTTAATTACTCAAAACTATAGGTATTATCATGAAGATTGCAGTAGCCGGTACAGGGTATGTGGGTCTATCAAACGCTATGCTTTTGGCACAACATCATGAAGTCATTGCGGTAGATATCATCGATGAAAAAGTGGCAATGCTAAACAATAAGCAGTCACCGATTGTAGACAATGAGATTGAGCACTTTCTATCAAATAAGACGCTGAACTTCATGGCAACAACGGATAAAGCCGCTTACAAAAATGCTGAATTTGTCATCATTGCTACACCTACCGATTATGACCCTAAAAACAATTATTTTGATACCAGCTCTGTAGAATCTGTCATCAAAGACGTCATGGAGATCAATCCTGATGCGGTGATGGTTATTAAATCAACGGTGCCGGTTGGCTATACCGAGCGTATTAAGCAAGAGCTGAACTGCGAAAACGTCATGTTCTCACCGGAGTTTTTGCGTGAAGGCAAGGCCCTGTACGATAATCTACACCCATCACGTATTATCGTTGGTGAATGTTCTGAACGCGCTAAAGTGTTTGCGAATCTTCTTGTGGAAGGTGCGGAAAAAGAAAACATCGACGTACTGTTTACTCACTCAACGGAAGCAGAAGCAGTAAAGTTATTCTCAAATACTTATCTAGCGATGCGAGTTTCTTATTTCAATGAGCTTGATTCTTACGCGGAAGCGCATGGCTTGGATTCTCGTCAGATCATAGAAGGTGTTGGCTTAGACCCTCGTATCGGCAATCATTACAACAACCCTTCATTTGGTTACGGTGGTTACTGCTTACCAAAAGACACCAAGCAACTATTAGCAAACTATCAAGATGTACCAAACAACATTGTGGGTGCGATTGTTGATGCAAACCGTACCCGAAAAGACTTCATTGCGGATTCAATTATTAAGCGCTCGCCTAAAATTGTCGGCATTTATCGTTTGATCATGAAGGCAGGCTCTGACAATTTCCGTGCTTCTTCCATCCAAGGGATCATGAAGCGTTTAAAAGCCAAAGGCATCGAAGTCGTCGTGTATGAGCCGGTATTGGAAGAAGAGCATTTCTTTAACTCTAAAGTTTATTCTGACCTTGAAGAGTTTAAAACCGTATCGGATGTGATTGTATCTAACAGAATGGTAGAAGAAATCGCAGACGTAGCAGATAAGGTGTACACTCGAGACCTGTTTGGCAGCGATTGATTACAGTAGCGATTGATTGTACGAGTGATTAAGATTAATGACACGAGCGATTAATGACAGCTGTGATTGATCAAAGGTGTGGCGGTTGAAGGTGAATTTTAGCGTTTGCTAATTCGACCAGATGTTAACAGCTCGATCTATCCGTTTAGTGGCGATATACTGAACCTCTAAACGGATAGGGACACTTATTACCAATGAAAACACGTGACAAGATTGTTTATGCTGCTCTAGAGCTTTTTAATGAGCACGGCGAGCGCAGTATTACGACCAATCATATTGCTGAGCATATCGAAATTAGCCCTGGTAATCTCTACTACCACTTCCGCAACAAACAAGAAATTGTCCGTGATATCTTTACTCTCTATTCGACAGAGTTGCTTGAAAGGTTCACACCGATTCAAGGGCAACAAGAAAGCCTCACGCTACTCAAACGCTACCTAGATTCTATCTTCACGCTGATGTGGAAGTACCGATTCTTCTATGCGAACCTACCTGAAATACTGTCTCGTGATGAAAAGCTCCACCTTGATTACATGGCTGTACAAGAAAAGCTGCAAACCAACCTTGTGGGTATCATGCGAGCCTTCGTTGAGTTGAACTTGCTCAAGGCAACAGATGCAGAAATGAAGTCGATGGTGACGTCTCTTCACTTGATTGCATCAGGTTGGTTGGCGTATCAATCTGCGATGTCTCCAAAAGCTCAAATTACCGAGCAAGTGGTTCATCAAGGAATGCTGCAGATGATCGCGACGGTTAAACCGATTGCGACAGCTCAAGGTTTTGAGCAGCTGACATTATTGGAAGATGGTGTAAGGGCGTTGAACTCAAAGTAGTTTTAATAGCTAAGTAAATCTATGAGATTCCAGATATTTCGTTCCTCAATTCTGGAATGACGCGTGGCTCTTCGTTGTTTGGGGGGCTACTTAACTTAAGTCGTCATTCCGTACAGCGAGGTACGAGCGTGATACGGAATCTGCTTTTTTCTTGGCGACTCGCATCCCGTATCTGCTCTTTATCGAACCAACCAGCTCTTTGGATTCTGAGCTTGGCTGTTTCTACGAATTTCAAAGTACAATGATGGGCGTGTTTGGCCGCCAGTGTCACCTGCAAGCGCGATGGCTTCACCCGCTTTAACCTTGTCACCTTCTTTCTTCAGTAGTGCTTGGTTAAAGCCATAGAGCGTCATATCACCTTTACCATGATCGAGAAGAACCACTAAACCATAGCCTCGCAGATACTCGGCAAATACCACCGTACCTGAGTAAACGGATTTAACCTGCTGACCGTATTTGGCGTTGATCACCATGCCTTTCCAGTTAATTTGCCCCGTTTGACGTGAACCGTAGTTATGTAGAACTTTATCTTTGATCGGCCAAGGTAGCTTACCTTTACGTTTTGCTAGGCCATCCATCGGTACTGCATTACGTCGTTCTCGAGCCGCTTTTTCTGCTTTTGCTATTTCAGCTTTCAGGCGAGTTTCATTTCGCTGAAGTTCAGCCAAGTAATTTTTGTCGCCAGAAATATTCTTCTTAATACTGCCAACGGTTTTCTTACGTTGTGTTTGAGTCTGAGACAACTTGTCACGCTTAGTGGTTTGCTGTTTTAACAATGTTGCGATTTGTTCTTGCTCGAGTTGACGCTGTTTGTGGCTTTCTTCTAATTCAAGTTGCGTCTGTTCAATCGTTTTAATGGTTGCGGAGCGAGCTTTGGCAAGGTGCTGGTAATAATGACTGATGCGATCTTCTTCTACACCGGTGTTGAGAATGTGAGAAGAAGCCTTAGCTCGACTCGTCATGTAGTAAGTCTGAATGAGCAGCTCTAACTTGTCTGTCTGGACTTTTTTCTGTGCAGTGAGCGCTTTAATCTTTGTGTCTAAGTTAGCAATATTAGCATTAGCAGTATTGAGCTGCTTTTTACTGTCTAGAATCGCTTTTTCAAGTGAAGCGATGGACAGCTCCTGCTTCTTGAGGTTTGCCTGTAGGCTATCGAGTTTCTTTTGCTGGGAAGAGAGCGCTTTCTGTTGACGAGAGATTTCGCTTGATACGCCTTTCAGTTCACCTTGAGATGCAGCAAATGATGATGAAGACAAAAGAGCAACACCAAGGCTGGCAGATATCAAAAGAACAGTGCTCATTGATTGAACGGGTTTCATCATTATCGTCATTTTGCTCTTATTAATAATCAGCATCTGCTGCGAGTCTTTTCGCATCTCGGCTATCGGTTATTTGTCGGATCCCGAATCTGCTCTTAAATCCCATCACCATGGATGAAGTTCTGAGAACGACCGTTAAACCCCTGATCCATATCCAAAGACGGCTTGTCAGTTTTCGGTTTTCCAACAATTTTTGCAGGAACACCAGCGACAGTCGTATGAGGCGGAACGGCTTGAAGAACCACAGAGCAAGAACCAATTTTCGCGCCTTCACCCACTTCAATATTGCCAAGTATTTTAGCGCCGGCACCGATCATTACACCTTCTCGGATTTTAGGGTGACGATCGCCACCTTCTTTACCCGTACCACCTAAAGTCACGTCTTGAAGGATCGATACATCATTTTCAACTACGGCTGTTTCACCAATCACGATACCGGTGGCGTGGTCGAGCATGATCGCTTTACCGATACGAGCGGCTGGGTGAATATCCACTTGGCAAGCAACCGAAATTTGGTTCTGTAGGTAAGTAGCAAGCGCAATACGCCCTTGCTTCCATAGCCAGTTAGCCACTCGGTAACCTTGCAAAGCGTGGTAGCCTTTCAGATAAAGCAGAGGCATCGAGTACATCTCGACCGCAGGATCTCGATTTACCGTCGCGCAGATATCACAAGCAGCCGCATCAATAATCGATTGATCTTGCTTAAATGCTTGTTCAACCACCTCACGCACCGCCATTGCGGGCATTGAAGCCGTCTTTAGCTTGTTGGCTAGGATATAACTTAATGCAGCGCCTAAGCTTTCGTGGTTGATAATGGTGGCATGGTAAAAACTCGCAAGCATAGGTTCTTGCTCTGACTGCTGTCGAGCTTCCTTCACAATGCATTGCCAAACCTTTTGCTGTTCACAGTGTTTCATTTTTCCATCCATTTTATCTATTTCATTCCACGACTTAATAAGCGATGTTATCGCTCTGACTTCTTGTCTCGAGCAAGCAGATCTTGTGCCGCTAAGTGGGCATCTTTCCCTTGATACAGCACTTGATAGATTTGTTCAACAATTGGCATCTCAACACCCATACGTTCGGATAGTAACCAAACTTCTTTAGTGTTGCGATAGCCTTCGACCACTTGGCCGATCTCTTCTTGTGCAGTATCGACGTCTTTACCTGAACCTAAAGCCAATCCAAAACGACGGTTACGTGATTGGTTATCAGTACAGGTTAGTACTAGATCGCCCAGCCCTGCCATACCCATAAAGGTTTCGGGTTGTGCACCCAGTGCAGCGCCTAAGCGACTCATTTCAGCTAAACCACGCGTGATCAGTGCAGTACGAGCATTGGCACCAAAACCAATGCCATCCGACATGCCTGCGCCAATTGCGATAACATTTTTCACCGCGCCGCCAAGTTGCATGCCGATGAAATCTGAGTTTGCGTATACGCGGAATGTTTTACCGCAGTGAATCTTCTCTTGCAGCTCTTCTAAGAATACTTCATCTGGTGAAGCGACAGAGATAGCCGTTGGCATGCCCATCGCTAACTCTTTGGCAAAAGTAGGCCCTGATAGAACCGCTAGCGAGTACCCATCACCCAGCACATCGTGCGCGACATCTTTAAGTAAGCGGCCTGTTTCTGGCTCTAGGCCTTTGGTCGCCCAACAGATGCGAGAATCTGTACCTAAGTAAGGTTTCAGGCTGTTTAGAACAATACCAAACACGTGGCTAGGCACAACAACGAGAAGGTCACGACTTGCTGTTACTGCTTTCTCAAGATCGGATTCGACGATTAGGCTTTCTGGGAATTTTATATTTGGTAGAAACTCATTATTAGCTCGCTCAGATTCAAGACGAGCCATATGAACAGGGTCGTGTCCCCAAAGAACAACATTGGCACCGTTACGCGCTAGAGATATCGCTAAAGAGGTTCCGTAAGAACCGGCGCCTACCACTGTCATGGCGATATCTTTGCCGTAAGCGCTGTCTTTACCGTAAGCGTCTGCCGTGTTAGTCGGGCGAGTTGTGTCTGTCATGCTTCCACCTAAAAATAATGAGGGAAATCGAAGAGTTTTGGAGAAACCCTTTACTAAGAAGAAAAAGCGCTCTACCAAAGTACAGTGTAAATAAAAAATGCACATCGCAGAAGCTGCGATGTGCATTTAAAACTAATTATTTCACAAAAACTAGCTATCGAATAAAAGGCAATCTTCTAATAGAAATAGCCGTTTGTTGGCCGTTCGTTTATTAGTTATTTATTGGTCATTTATTCGCTAAGCGTTAAGACTACATTGAGACTTAAGCTTGTTCGCCTTCAGCTTGTTGAGCTTGGTTTTGTAGGTAGTTCATGAACAAAGCATCAAAGTTTACTGGAGCTAGGTTCAGTTGTGGGAACGTACCTTTAACCACTAGGCTAGAAATTGTTTCACGCGCGTATGGGAACAGGATGTTCGGGCAGAATGCACCTAGGCAATGTGCCAGTTGACCAGCTTCCATTTCGCTTGCAGAGAAAATACCGCCTTGTTGAACTTCACAAAGGAACGCTGTGTCTTCTGCATTCTTAACAGTAACAGTTAGACGTAGGATAACTTCGTAAACACCTTCGCCAAGCTCACGGCTTTGAGTGTCTAGGTCCAGTTTTACATCTGGGTTCCACTCTTTTTGAAACATATCTGGAGAGTTTGGCGCTTCGAAAGAGACGTCTTTTAGGAAAATACGTTGGATTGCGAAGTTCTGTTGTGCGTCTTGTTGTGCTGCTTCAGCCATTTTCTTGTCCTTAAAAATTTATAATTAGGCTCTGTTCATCATATCAGTCGAACAAAGCCCTAAAGTAATATCGTTTTACTCGGTCAGCTTATTTCTTACCTTTAACCAAAGGAAGGTTAGCTTCGCTCCAAGCCACTAAGCCGCTTTTCAGCACGCTTACGTTTTCGAAACCTGCTTTAACCAGCAAGTTCGCGCTTTCTTGAGCGGTTTGACCCGTCTTGCATACTACGATGATTGGGTCTGCTTTGTGACTTTCAAGGCTACCAAAGTTATTTGCTTTGATATCTGACGGTAAAATGTGAACTGCGTCAGTAATATGGCCTTTCTTGAACTCATCCTTAGTACGAATATCAACCACAACACCGTTTTCGCGGTTAATCATGTGTGTGGTTTGCGCTGCCGTGATCTCTTTATAAGCTGCGTTTGATGTCTTGATAACGTTCGCAATGATGGCAACAACCAAGCCGATCCATACGATGGCTAAAATCATATTCTCTTGAACAAATGGAACTAACTCTTGCATATCTTGAACTCTTATTCGTTATTGGGCGAAAAACTATAGGTCAGGAGTATAGCGAAGTTTAGTTTTTTGTATAGAGAGCTTAAAAGGATTCTACCGCTTAGTTGTGCATGCCGTTAGGATGTTTGGGGTGTATCAAACATGATGTACAAATATTCATAAAGAATGAGCTAAGGATACTTTAGAACTGTTATCTGAATATAAAGCTGAATGCTATCCTAAAGCTACTTGAACGGTAAAGTGGTAGTTAATCGAATTGTATGATGAATGAATTATTTATATAAATTACTTATGATATTTTTCTATTGTATTGTCTATCGCGTTGAGGTGATGGTTATGATATAATACTACGATTTTTTACTCATTAATTTATGTTTTAATAATTTGGTTATATTAAGACAGACTAAACGAATTATAATTTGGTGATGATAGTGAACAATGTATTAATATA
>NZ_JAKMZC010000036.1:0-7381 GCF_029890535.1 Vibrio sp. S/42/10
GGGTGATAATTGATACTAACATCTACAATTTGACCTTAAATAAAAGTAACAGTGACAGTAAAAGTAAAAGTAAAAGTAAAAGTAAAAGTAAAAGTGTATATTGCACATAACACCAAATCAGTATACTTTCAAACCAAGAACAAACCATATTAAAAATTGTATGATATATCATAAGACACTGCCGCCGTATAATAGCTGATATATAAAAAATACGTACAATAGATACTTAGAGTCCGCACATCTAATCACACTAGCAACAAGGGTATTCTATTTTTTGTAAAACTCTCGGTACCACTGAATAAACTCAGCGACGCCTTCTTTAACTGTTACCTTCGGTGTATAGCCCGTAGCTGCAAACAAGTCTTGTGTGTCAGCGTAGGTTTGATAAACGTCACCAGGTTGCATTTCACGAAAGTTTTTCTTCGCTTCAACGCCTAGCTCGTCTTCAATCGCCTTAACAAAATCCATCAGGTTGATTGGAGAGCCGTGACCAATGTTATACACCGTATAAGGCGCAGAGCTGGTTGCTGGAGAGCTCGCTTCTACTGTCCAATCGTTATCACGCGTTGGCACCACATCAGCGATACGTACCACCCCTTCAACAATGTCGTTCACGTGTGTGAAATCACGCCACATATCACCGTTATTGTTGATATCAATCATATCGCCATCGAGAATCTTCTTAGTAAAGATAAATGGTGCCATATCCGGACGTCCCCACGAGCCGTACACGGTGAAGAAACGTAGGCCTGTGGTTGGAATGTCATATAGGTGAGAATAACTGTGCGCCATGAGTTCGTTCGACTTCTTAGTCGCCGCATACAATGAAACTGGGTGGTCGACTGAATCTGACGTAGCGAATGGTGTTTTAGCATTCAACCCATAAACAGAGCTTGAAGAGGCATAAACCAAGTGCTTCACTTTATTATGACGACACCCTTCTAGAATATTCAAATGACCGACTAAGTTCGAATCTGCGTAGGCATGTGGATTTTCAATAGAGTAGCGAACCCCAGCTTGCGCGGCCAAGTGGATCACTTGATCAAATTGCTCCGCTTCGAACAAATTAGCTACGCCATCGCGATCGGCAATATCCAAATGAACCAATTTGAAGTCGCCATGTTGGATGCGACCCAAGCGTGCTTCTTTCAATGCGACATCGTAGTAGTCATTCAGGTTATCGACACCGACAACCTGATGGCCTTTCGCTGTTAGCTGTTCGACGACGGCACTACCGATAAAACCCGCCGCACCCGTTACCAAATATTTCACTATTTTCTTCCTTAATCTGAACCGAATAGATCGCGCGTATACACTTTGTCTTTCACATCTGCCAACTCTTGAGCCATGCGGTTTGAGACAATCACATCACAGCTTGACTTAAACTGCTCAAAATCCGTTAACACTAATGACCGGAAGAACTCTTTTTCTTTCAGCTCTGGCTCAAATACTACTACTTCAATACCTTTTGCTTTCAAGCGTTTCATAATGCCTTGAATGCTTGAAGCACGGAAGTTGTCAGAGCCTGACTTCATTACTAAACGGTAAATACCGACACGTCTAGGGCTTCTTTTAATAATTGAATCTGCGATAAAGTCTTTACGCGTAGTGTTCGAATCTACAATGGCTCCGATAATATTGTTTGGGACATCCGAGTAGTTAGCGCGCAACTGTTTTGTATCTTTTGGTAGGCAGTAACCACCGTAACCAAATGAAGGGTTATTGTAGTGGGAACCAATACGAGGATCTAAACTGACGCCATCGATAATTTGACGTGTATCTAACCCGTGTGATTCAGCATAGGTGTCTAACTCATTAAAGTAAGCAACACGAAGTGCCAAATAGGTATTTGAGAACAACTTTACAGCTTCGGCTTCTGTTGAATCGGTATATAGGATTTCAACGTCTTTTTTAATCGCTCCTTCTAACAACAGGTTCGCAAAAACTTGTGCACGCTCAGAGCGTTCACCGACTACAATACGTGATGGATACAGGTTATCGTATAACGCTTTACCTTCACGCAAAAACTCAGGTGAAAACATCAGGTTTTCACATTCAAGTTCCTCTTTGATACGCGCGGTATAACCCACAGGAACGGTAGATTTAATCACCATTACTGCATTTGGGTTAATCGCCATCACATCTTTAATTACCGCTTCAACAGATGAAGTGTTGAAGTAATTAGTCTCAACATCGTAATCTGTAGGTGTTGCGATGATGACGTATTCCGCATTGGAGTAAGCCAACTTTTTATCAAGTGTCGCTGTGAATTTTAATGGTTTGTTCGCCAGAAAATCTTCAATTTCAGTGTCGACGATCGGGGAGCGCTTATCGTTGAGTAATCTTACTTTCTCTTCGATAATATCGACTGCGACAACGTCATGATACTGTGACAATAGCATCGCATTTGACAAACCGACATAACCTGTACCAGCAATAGCAATATTCATTTAAAACCTACTAATTAATATATTATTTAACACAAAGTAAAACTAATTATTTAGAGACTATATATAGGCACACGGCTCAAATATGACTCTTTCAATTAAACACCTATTCAATTATCACTCCTCCCAGCTGAAGAAACTTTCAGTTTCTCCATTAAAATATATATAACACAGAAAAATAAAACTAACGTCTAATTCAAAACCCTAATTTCATTATAAAAAACAATCAACCCAAGAATATAAATCTAGATTTAATCTAAATATCGATATGATTTTGACGTGAAATATGAATAACTAAAATAAGTAAATGCTAACAGTAAAATATATAGAGTAGACAACCTTACCTGATCTGTAAAGTTATTACCACCTGATGCCACTGGGAGAATAATCAACCAAATAGATACTGCTATGTAAAAAGGTCTAAATTGTTTGATAGCATTTGAAATAGAAGCTGAAATTGCTAACAAAAGCGGCACAATGAAATATAAAATCAGACCCAAAATTCCATATCTAAAAAAATAATAAGTATAAGAAGACTCGACGTATTCCATTTCATTTTTTGCAGGGCCATTACCAAACAAGGTTACAAAAAAACTGTTGTTCGCGAAGTCAATAGCATTTTCCACTTGAATTTGTCTTAAAGAAAATGAGTTAACTTTATTACCCTCAACAACATTAATAAAACTTACATATAAATACCTGAAGTTTTCAACGATATAATCCAAATTGATAAAAAAAATCGCCACTGAAAGAAAAGTTGCTAGAAAATAAAAAATTAACACTTTGAATTTCTTTCTGCTAAATCCAGAGTAGAGCATGGAAGTAAAGACACATAATGGCGATATAATAAACACACCGAAAAATACAATAACTATTCCAGTTTTACTTTGAGTAAACAACAACACAATAGTAGAAATAAAAAACAAAAATATATTCAATTTATTTTCAAACAACGCTTTCATTAAAAAATAAAAACAGAAAAATGAAATAAAAACACTTAAATCATAAGGGTTGGTGAAAGGAGCGGAACTTCTTCCTGAGGTAATATTATGCATTTTTGTATAGTAAGGCAGAAAACTTCGATCCAATTTGAGAAATTGAACAAAAGCCATAAAACAAACCAATGTAAAAACAATAACTAAAGTAATTTCTATTTTTCGGAGGGTTTTATCTAAACCTTGCGTTTTTACTGAAAAATCAAAATAGCAATAGAAAAAGCAAAACTGGAAAAAATACAATACAGGTCGATGAAGTTCAAAAAAATCTCGAAAATCTATATCAACATCGTTAAAAATAATACCGACAGTGACAGAAACAGGAAATAACACTAGAAATGCTAATAGAGACAATATATACAATCTAGGTAAACGATAAAATTTAAAAAAACCAAAAAAAAACCCATTATTAAATGCAAATAATGCTAAAAAGCACAGAACTATTAGACCACCATTAACAAGAATTGCCCCAGAAGAACCAAGAGAATTTGAGAACGTAGGGAAAAAGAAAGCGAATATGACTATTATTAAAAAACACAAATCGGAGGCTTTCGCTAATTTAACTTTCATCACTTATCCCAAAAATCAAATGTTGTGTTAATTGAATTCTCCAAGTTAAAATCTCTTATGATTTTATTCCTGGCATTCAGTAACATCTCTGCTTCCCGATTTTTGTCCATTGCTATGAACTCCTTAACTGCGTTAATAGTATCATCGGCAATAAAACCAGTAATACGATCTTCCACAAGTTCTTCGATATCTTTTGAGCGAGACACTATCACACACGTATTAAGATACATCGCCTCTTTAACAATGTTAGGCAATCTCTCACCATCACTTTGTGATAGCAAAAACAATGCTCTTGACTCACTAATTAGTTTAAATAGTGTAGTTTGATTAATATGCCCCACGAAATCCACTAGATTTTCGATGCCTAACTTTCTGCATTTTTTTTCTAAACTTAATCTTTCAGGCCCATCACCTGCAATAATTAATCTTGTATTATCATTATTCTTTGTCATGAAAAAAAAAGCATCGATAACCAAATCCACTCTCTTGCTTTTAATTAATCTGCTAGCAGTAATGAAATTACTTTTTATTTCATACGAAATAACATTATTATTTAACTTTTCAATATCAACACCTCTATAAGCAACTTCCACCCTAGATTGTTCGACATTCAACCAATCAAGTATTCTTTTTTTGTTACCTTGAGAGTGAGTTAATATAAAATCAGACACCTTACAGCCGCACTCTGAGCAATATAATTTTTGAGACAAATCATAAGCTCCCAAAAATATAGATGTTTTTATATTAGGCGTATATTTTTTTGAAAGTAATAGAATCATTGATGGGAAATGCCCCCAGAATGCATGTAGAACATCAGGGGAGTAAGATACAATTCTTTTATATTGATATACACTGTGAGGTATAAGTAAAGTCAACTTTATAAAAGATATGAAATTAAACCTAAAAAGCTCAACTAAACAATATCTAAGAAGGTATATGTATTTAAAGATATTTTCAGGAGACAGAAAAAAATCCAAAAGTATCTTTCTATAAGATACTTCGTTTATAGAGACAGACTCTAGGTTTCGTTCTATAAGCATTTTCTCGTGATCTTTACTTTTTCTTTTTAAAGTAAATACACTTACATCTCTACCGCTTTCAATCATTTTTCTAACATCGTTAGAAGCAAAAGTTTCGGATGAGCAAGGAAACTGCATAGTTACTAGAGCTATTTTCTTATTCATCAAACATCACCTCTAAGTATCTTGAAGATATCTTATTTATTGAAAAGTCATTAGCTCGATCATGTAACTTTTTAACATCAAAAGACAGTTCTTTATAATAAAGATTGATAATATTACGAGACAGTTTAGATACATCACTCATATCAAACAACCGTCCAACATCATCATTGATAATTTCCTTTGGTCCGCCGGGACAATTGTAGGAAAAAACAGGAACTCCACATGATAGTGCCTCTACAATTACATTGCCAAAGCCCTCCCATTTAGAACAAAGAACAAACAAATCTGATTCTCTGTATTTCTCTGTAATATCTGTTGTAAAATCGCACACTTCTACGTGTTCTGACACGTTATGTTTATCGATCAAACGGCATATATTATCTTTCTCTATACCTTCACCATAAATACTTATTTTAAAATTATTAAATCGATATACATTTATTAGTTCAATAGCAACTTTAACAAGTTCAGATTGATTTTTCTGTTCAACTAATCTGCCAACATTAATTATCTTTAATATATTCCCATCAGTTATATGTTTATCATAGCACCTATTAGTTACTGGATTATGAATTACAAATATTTTGTTAGGTTGAATTCCGATCTCTTTGATTATTGTGTTTTTCGTATCATCTGAATTTGCGATTACCTTATCAGCATACCTGTATGCTAGTTTGCAAAGCACTCTAATTACATACTCTTTCGATATAACCTTGTCGATTGACTCAAAAGTATTTGCTTCCCTAGCAATCCAATGAACCTTCTTACCCAACATTAACTTGACAATAGCACTTGATATATTGCAACTTCTTAATGTCGAACAGATTACTGTAATATTCTTATCCAAGATCAATCGACGGAGCTTGATAAAAGAAAACAATGTGATTACAGCATTAATTTCTATAATTTCCACATTATCTGAAACATCTTTCAGATATGGACCATTTTTTCGATTGCAGAAAATGAAAACCTGCTTAACACCGCGTTTTGATATTTCATTAGCTAGATTTACGATGACTCTCTCAGCACCACCACCAAAAAAACTAGGAATAAAAAAGGCTATATTTTCTTTTGTTTTGCAATGCATTCTAAAACCCTTTCTTTGTAATTTTTTTCATATAATCTATCACTATGTATAAAATCAACTTCCATTTTTTCTATATAACCAGAAATAGGTTTGATAATTTTTGCAGGATTGCCCGCATACACATATCCAGAAGAAAGGTCTTTCGTTACAACAGTCCCCGCACCAACTATTACGTTACTACCAATTGTAACACCAGGTAATATAGTACAATTCATACCAACAAACACATTATCCTTAATAGTTACCTTATCATAATAAAAATACCTACCTCTATCAGTTCTAAATATCCAAGGAGATCCATCATGATTAATAATTCTAGTATTGGCAGCTATCGTAACATTATCACCAATATCGATTAAAAATGGTTCACTTCCCCAATCACGGATATATATACGACAATTTTGACCTACTTTAACACCCAGTTTTCTTGCAAATCTTACTTTACCAAATATTACAGAGTAAATTCGATTAAAAATAGCACTCACTATCCTACTCATTGTCATCATACCTAAATTTATTTGTTATGATATCTTCTATTACATTATTTTTATTTATCATCTTAGCAGGCACACCTGCAACAGTTGATGATTCATCTATGTCATTTAAAACTACGCTACCTGCACCAATAACAACATTATCTTTAATTTTCACTGATTCGACTATAGAAACATTAGGCCCTATATATACATTACTACCGATAGTTGCAGCATTCTTCTTTGTTGAACCAATAGATGTATATTGACAAATAGTACCGTTATTTCCGATTGATGTTGTTGAGTTAATAACAACATTACCATGTGGGATATATAAGGCATATCCAATTTTCACCTTAGTTGGAATTTGAATACCAGTCTTATTTGAAAAATATGGTCGGAAAATTCTAGATATACATCTTAATAAGAAGTGTTTTGATTTTGACAATCGATGGAAGAATAAATAACAAAAAAAAGGATTGGTAAGTAAATATTTTATTAGAGTAACCTTGTCAGTTTTCCTACTATATCTGTAAAGGTCACTCAAAATAAGATCAAATATGCTCATACATTCCTCAAGATAAAATTTAAGTTAATTAACTAAATTTCTTATTCTAATTTTACT
>NZ_JAKMZC010000037.1:0-6447 GCF_029890535.1 Vibrio sp. S/42/10
GATATGGACGCTCACTTAGTGAGTTGACCACTGCGGAGTGGTAGTTCAGTTGGTTAGAATACCGGCCTGTCACGCCGGGGGTCGCGGGTTCGAGTCCCGTCCACTCCGCCACTTATTAGAAAGCCCTACTAGTAATAGCAGGGCTTTTTTACATTTGAAGAAAAGTGTTTTGCTTTTAGATTGTATGAGTGCGGTAAAGGCATCGAGCCCCTGCACTTAACGCTATGCCGGCACATATTAGAAAGCCTAGTCTGACGACTAGGCTTTCGTCGTTTTAAGCGTATGTGTTTTGGAATTTGGCTACAGATCCTTATCACTAGCTCTGGTACTTCACTCGATATCGGGACGTGCTGCTTGGGAATATAGGTGGTTACTTCTAACTCTGGTCGTTAAGCTAAAATAGAACAGCACATCAAATTGGGCTTATCTTATTGCTTTATTATGTGAGATTTCCTATCGCTCACGCACTTTGCTGTAGGGAATGACGACCATTATTGCTTTTAATACGTAGAGGGTAATTGTCGATTATGTTCGTATTGGTACTCGTTTAACTGTTCTCTATATCATACCGGATACAGGTATCCGGAACTCTTAGACTAACTAAGGAAAAGTTAGGGTACTTAGCACTTAGATCTACCACACTCACTGTGAATAAATAGAGATGTTGACTCGTTACCTCGTAGATACAAAAACGCCTAGCGTTTGCCAGGCGTTGATAAATAGTGTTTTTAATACATCTACTACAGTATTTGCTTAAGCACTCTATCGGCTTTCACGCGAGTGATCTTTCGAATCAATTTCTGAACTTCGACCGGGTAGGTATCGACTTTATCTAATTGTTTGTAAGTGCAGATAAGTTGCGTATGTTGAAGGATGTTATCAACTTCGGCTTGGAACTTATCCGTTAGGTGATGGTAGTTATCTTGGATAAAAATACCATTCTCTAGATCTAGTTTCCATGCGCGAGGGTTGAGATTATTCCCCGTTAATAGCATATAGCGCTCATCGACCCAAATACCCTTAAGGTGGAAGCTATTAGAGTCGTGTTTCCAAAGCCGAATTGATAAATTGCGACTGGCAATGTTGGCTTCATTGGCTTTAGCAAAACGACGTAAGTTCAATTCGTAAAGGTAAGGCAGCCCGCCAATGGTTTTAAACTCTTCTTCTGGTGAAATGAAGAAGTCGTTCGCGGTCTTATCACCAACAACAATGCTGACCTTTACACCACGCTTGAGCGCTTTCTTTACTTCCTTTGCTAAACTAGGTGGGAAGTTAAAGTAAGGAGTACAAATGAATATCTCATCTTTCGCTTGAGCAACCAGCTGATTAATTCCTTGATTCAGGCGATTACGTCTTTTACCTATACCGACCAGTGGCGTTATGGCAACTTGTTCAGGTGAAACTTCTTGTCCATCGAACTGATATTGAGATCTTGCTAATGACGAACGGAATTGGCGAATAGCTGGTTTGAGTTCTTTGGTAGCAGGCTTGTTCTTATCAGCTAAATCATAAACAGCACTATCTGCGATCATTTGTTCTTGTACATAAGTGAACATTGAATCAGCCAGTGTTGGGTTGTTTAAAACATGGTAGCGATCAAAGCGATAGCGGTCATGATAATTCAGATAAATATTATTAAGACTTGCACCGCTATAGATCACGTTATCGTCGACAATAAATCCTTTCAGATGTAAAACGCCAAAGACCTCTTTACCGCGAACAGGGATGCCATAGACAGGAACAGAGAGCTGATATTTTTCAGCGAATTCTTTGTACATTGCAGCATTGCCTTCAGAAGATTCTGCACCAATTAATCCGCGTTGTGCTCGATGCCAATCGACACAAACACTCACGTCCAAATCTGGGTTCTTTTGCTTTGCTTCATATAAGGCAGTTAGGATCTCACGGCCAGCCTCATCATCTTCAAGGTACAAAGCGACTAAACTAATACGAGTCGTTGCGCGAGATATCTCGTCAAGTAAACGAGTTCGAAACTCTTGCGCTGATAGTAGTACTTCAAACTTGTCAGGATTCTGCGCTATGGTTGGCAATTGTATGAATGGATTCCTACTGGCAATCATATTGACTGTTTTACCTTAAAAATATGCAAAATTGCGAACCTTTAATTTTACCAAAGGCATAGCATCAAATACTAGATAATCGAGGCATTCTCTAACAATTTTGCTGATAATGCATAGGAATGAGATCTTTTCCGCTATTCGAATATCGCTCGTATAAAACTCTCAAACCATTAGGTAGTTGTTTTGGGTCTATTTGTATGAATTGGTGTCGTGTATAAAAGTTTATGAGATGAGCGTATGTAAAGCAGTAGTCTTTTTCTGTGAGTGTATGTTGCTCACAGTACTCCATAAGCTGGGAGCCTAATTGCTTGCCTCTATGCTGTTTTGAGATAGCCATGCCGGTAAGCAAGCGGCTATCTTCTATCGTTCGAAAACGCACGACACCACAAAGCTCGTTATCCAGTAGCAATGAATAAATCAGTTCACTCTTATTAGCTTTTCCTGTTGGGTAGTGTTCTTTATAGAAACGTTTAACGAGAGGAACCTTTACGGGGTCTAATTGGGTAATGATGACATTGTTCATTCTGTCACTGCGCCACTTGTTTATCTACGGTAGAATGGCTGCAGTGTAAGTTAATTGAATATCATCATGCAATTCCATCTCAATGCTAGTTTAAAAAATGTTCATACATTTTCCATCGATCAGACGTGTGATGCGTTGGTTGAAGTGACAACCATCGAAGAACTGATTTCTGTTTATAAAGACTCTAAATGGTCGGCCTTACCTAAGTTAATACTGGGAAAGGGCAGTAACATGCTTTTTACTGATCATTTCGCGGGCCTGATCATTGTGAATCAGTTGACGGGGATTACTTTGACCGAGATAGATAGCCATCACTTACTGCATGTTAACGGTGGTGAAGATTGGCCTAGCTTGGTTGAGTGGAGCGTTGGAAAGGGGCTTGGTGGCCTCGAAAATTTAGCAATGATACCGGGCTGTTCAGGTTCTGCACCTATTCAAAATATTGGTGCATATGGTGTTGAACTGCAAGACGTGTGCGAATATGTCGATACTCTTTGCCTGGATACTTATACAGTTAAACGATTAACCAAAGAGCAATGTCTCTTTGGTTATAGAGATTCTATTTTCAAACACGCTTTATACGGTAAAGCGATTGTTGTTGCGATCGGCTTAGCATTACCTAAAGAGTGGAAGCCTTGTAATCACTACGGTCCGTTAAAAAGCCTTCCTATAGAGACTCTTTCTCCTCGTACTATATTTGATGAAGTATGTGCCATTCGTTCGAGCAAGTTGCCAGACCCTGCTGTGCAAGGTAATGCCGGCAGCTTCTTCAAAAACCCAGTAATCACCAAAGATCATTTTGATCGATTACTATTGCTGTACCCGAGCATTGTAGGTTATGAGAATAATAACATGATCAAAGTTGCTGCTGGATGGCTCATTGATCAATGTCAGTTCAAAGGTGTAATCGAAGGTGGTGCTCAAGTTCACCCAAACCAAGCGTTGGTTATTATCAACTATGACAAAGCCACTGCTTTGGATGTCATTAAGCTAGCTGAGCGAGTACGTCAATCTGTCTTAGATAAATTTGATATTCAATTGGAACATGAAGTCCGTTTTATGGGACGACAAGGTGAGACAAACTTAGATAAAGCATTGGAGATATTAGTATGAGAGAACACAGTACTAAGCTTGCCTTATTAAGATGCCTTGCTGATGGTGAGTTTCATTCTGGAGAATTCCTTGGTGAAATGATCGGAGTATCACGAGCTGCGATCAGTAAGCATATTAAAGGTATTCAAGAGTGGGGCTTGGATATTTATCGAGTGCAAGGGAAAGGTTATAAGCTAGCTAGCCGCTTAGAAATGCTTGATCAAGGGCGATTGTCTGCTGTTAGCCGTGATGCTTCCCTTGAACTGATTCCAATCATAGGTTCAACAAACCAGCATCTGTTAGAACGCACCAACGACCTCGAATCCGGTTCAGTCTGCATTGCTGAATATCAAGCAGCAGGTCGAGGACGTCGCGGGCGCGAGTGGGTGTCACCATTTGGCGCTAATCTGTACCTTTCGATGTACTGGCGACTTGATGCGGGTATGGCTGCTGCTATGGGATTAAGCCTCGTAGTTGGTGTTGCCGTTGTTGAAGCTTTGGAAGAGATGGGAGTCGAAGGCGTTAAGCTTAAATGGCCGAATGACCTTTACCATAATGACAAAAAGCTAGCAGGAATATTGGTAGAGTTGTCAGGGCAATCTGGTGGTGCTGCTCATATTGTAATTGGTTTGGGCCTTAACTTATCTATGGATCCGACAACATCAGGTATTGGCCAGCCATGGACCTCTCTCAAGGAGGTGTGTGATGGACAAGAACCGGATCGTAATCAACTTGCACAGGCTCTGATTAATGCCTGGGACAAGTCTCTTGTCGACTATGAACTAACAGGGATGTCGAATTTTGTCGAACGTTGGAATCGCTTAGATAATTTCTTAGGTCGCAATGTCAAATTGATTATTGGACCTAGAGAAATTGAAGGTGTCGTTCAGGGGATCGATGAACAAGGTGCCGTGTTACTCAAAACAGAGAACGGCATCGAGAGCTATATTGGTGGAGAGATATCGTTAAGAAAAGGAGACTAAGGCGTTACTATTTTCTAAGCAACACTTCTTCAACCATATGATCTGCGCCTTTACGTAGAATCAGATGTGCCCTTTCTCTTGTCGGAAGGATATTTTGTTCTAGGTTCAAGCCATTAATTGAGCTCCATATACCTTCCGCTTTATCGAATGCTGCTTGATTCGACAGACGGGTGTAATGACTAAAGTACGAACCGGGCTTGGTAAACGCGCCATCACGAAATTTCATGAAACGATTGATATACCACTCTTTGATCTGCTTGCTGTCCGCATCAACATAGAGTGAAAAATCAAGGAAATCAGATATGAAGACACGATGTGGTTCGTGTGGGTAGTTCATGCCACTTTGCAAAACGTTAAGTCCTTCAATGATAAGAACATCTGGTAGATCCACACACTTCACATCACCAGTAATATTATAAGTCAGGTGAGAGTAAACTGGCGCAGTGACATTTCTTTTACATGCTTTAACATCTGAAACAAAGTTGACTAAGCGCTTGATGTCGTAAGACTCAGGAAACCCTTTCTTACTCATCAACCCTTTCTCTTCTAACACCTCATTTGGGTACAAAAAGCCATCTGTGGTCACGAGTTCTACTTTGGGATGGTTTTCCCAGCGGGATAAGAGAGCTTTAAGCAGGCGTGCGGTTGTACTTTTACCTACAGCAACACTTCCAGCTATGCCAATAATAAAAGGTGGCGCTTTCTCTTTTTTATCTAGGAATTCATGAAGCACTGAATTTCTGTTTTGTCTTGCGGCAACATAGAGATTCAATAGACGAGATAACGGTAGATAAATCTCTACAGCTTCTTCCATTGTGAGTTTTTCATTGATGCCTTGAAGCTCTTTTAAGTCGCTTTCAGAAAGTGTCATCGGAACTAAATTCCTTAGCTCAGACCAACGTGCGCGGTCGAATGACATATATGGACTCATACTAAACTCTATAGTGGATGACAAAACAAGTGCATGGAAAATACATCATGCGCTAGATAAATAAAATATCTTCCTGTACTAGATGCGGGTTAAAGGCAGAAACCTTGAGCTAAATAGCTGTATATAGGAATTTGAGATGAGATTTTTCCATTTTTTTTCAATTTACTATTGCAAGGTGGAAAATCATTCAATAAAATGCGCCCCACTTGTGCCGACTTAGCTCAGTAGGTAGAGCAACTGACTTGTAATCAGTAGGTCACCAGTTCGATTCCGGTAGTCGGCACCACTTTCTCCCTTCCTATAAGGCAGCGAGAGAAAGCTCAAAATTTGGAGGGGTTCCCGAGTGGCCAAAGGGAGCAGACTGTAAATCTGCCGGCACTGCCTTCGATGGTTCGAATCCGTCTCCCTCCACCATATTCTAAAGGTTAAATAGCTCAAGCAGAGTTACGTGTTGCGTGCATCGTATAATGGCTATTACCTCAGCCTTCCAAGCTGATGATGCGGGTTCGATTCCCGCTGCACGCTCCAACTCATTTTGTGTGCTGATATAGCTCAGTCGGTAGAGCGCACCCTTGGTAAGGGTGAGGTCCCCAGTTCGACTCTGGGTATTAGCACCAGTCTAAAGCTTCTTCTCCTTTAATAAAAAACCATTTTTTTGGTTGCGTGGTCTTATGTTAAGCCACCTAATCCGTACCTAGAGGGACACCCCATGTCTAAAGAAAAATTTGAACGTACGAAACCGCACGTAAACGTTGGTACTATCGGCCACGTTGACCACGGTAAAACAACTCTAACTGCTGCTATCTGTACTACTCTTGCAAAAGTGTACGGCGGTGT
>NZ_JAKMZC010000038.1:0-3668 GCF_029890535.1 Vibrio sp. S/42/10
GTTTATATATTTAACTTTCCCTATTTTTGTATAATACTTAAGACAGGAATTAAAAACATATATTAGAGCCATCAAGGCCAATAATAAATAGGATGACGACTTTTCTGAAGTATCACCAGAAAGAAGAGATGCTATAAGGTTAAAAATGGCCAACTCAAAAACAGGAGAAATGAGCATATATATCAAAATTAGTGAAAAAACCACTTTAAACTTACGATTCATATTCCTAACAACATGAATAGTCAATTTAATCATTGCACTAATAGCATTCATTAATGTTTAACCTTTGTAAGTGTTTTCAGTATTTGTATGAGCACTCCCAAAGGAGCACGTAGATACCACCGCTTAATCAATCTAACAACTTGTTTATAATCGGATTTTGATTTATCGGAAACAAAAAACATATAATAATTTATTAGTTTGAATATATATAAATCGTAAAATATTGACTGTTCGCTTTTCAAAAGGGGAAGATAATCCAACCATCCGGAAGATAAATTATTACTACACGCGGAGTTAGCTACATTCAATCTATAATAAGCCTTAGATTTATTCATAAAGTAGCACTTCCCTTCAGTCAAAAACTTAGTCCAAAGAACCTGGTCTTCGCCCATGGAAATCCCAACAGGAAAACCACCTAGCGACAAGAACTTCTCTTTATTCAATAAAACCGAAGAACATGTAAAAGGTAAATTATGAAATAATGAACTTCTATAAAAATCCTTTAACGATACTTTCCTAATATCATCAACATCACAACTAACTGTTCTTGCATTTTTTATCTTACCATTAATATCAAAAGCATAAGATGAACCCAACAAGTCACAATTTAACTCTGTCATTACTTTATACATAGAAATTAAATAATCAGCTTCAAGGTAGTCATCACTGTCCAAAAGGCAAACGATGTCATTTTTAGATAACGATATTCCTAAATTTCTAGACTGAGACACACCTAAATTAATACTATTTTCAATTATCTTAAACTTCTCGTCTAAGTTCAGACTTTTCAGTATTTTTAGAGAACAATCAGTCGAGGCATCATCTATAAAAATAACCTCGTTAGGTTGTATGGATTGGCTTTCTATAGTTTCTACAAGCTTGATTATATAGTCTTCTTTATTGTAAATAGGGACAACAATTGTCACACTAATCATAATTAAAGCTTCTCAATATATTATCGATCAAAATATCATCTTGTTGATAACTGCACAGTTTTAGATAATCATTAAAGTCATGTGAGTTATCGCCCCCCAAATTAAGAGGGGATACTTCTCTCTTAGGGTAAACAGAATAGTAATCATAAAACTTAAAATCATCACCATCTAACTTGTCGGATAACTTGATCCACTTGTTAGGTACACCATATGTGTCAGCGATAATCAAACCATGTAAAGATGAAGAAAAAATATATTCACATGAAACTAAATCGTCAATAAAATCTTCCACATCTTGACGGACATCAATAACTCGAATGTTGTCATCCTGGTTTGAATTAGTGACATCATCGAAGTCTACATAATGAGGTATGATACCTATTTTAAACTTCTTAGAAGCCGAAGGAACATAAAATCTAGGAAGCGCTAAAGCAGGATCGCCAACGGCAATTTTATTATCAAGTTCGCCATTAAGTATCCTATTTTTAGTTAAGTAGCCACGAACTAACGATACATTTTGTAAGAAATCAGGAACGTTTTGTGTTGAACTAATTACTCCACTTCCCCAAACTATACTACTTTTCGTAGCTTGTTCTAAAATGCTCCCCGCAGATAAATAATGTTTTCCAACACCAAGTATGTTCTTTCTTATTGGTTTTTTGGTAATACTTGAAATTATATAGGGGCCAACTAGATCCCCTACATTCTTTATTTTAGTAAAATACCAAATAGACACTTTACTATCACCAAAACTCAAATAATCTTTGATGTTATTCAAAAAGAAAAAAAAATCCGACTTATTAAGTCTAATATTTTTTTTAAAAATCATTTTTAAACTCGTCAATTACGTGACTCAAGTAAGAGTATGTTTCATCAATTTTTTGTTGAGATATTCTTTCATGGTTAAGCAAGCTTTGCACGTCTATAGAATTAAAATCATCAGCTATAATCTTAGGAGCAAAGGCTTGAACTCCAACACCCTCAGCATAATCAATGTATTTCATACCATCCCCAGCAACACTATCGCTGTGAGACGCCCAGTTAACTAGAGCTGTAGGTATTCCATATGCCTGACATATAATATAGCAATGCATAGCACTTGTAATTACCGAATCATATTTATTTAATTCAGAGATTAGAGATTCAATATCATTCGAGCTTGAAGCTAAAATAGAAATTTCATCCATATTATCAGATAGAGTAATATCTACATCGAGGTGCGAAAAGTGGCGAACTAATGCAACTCTACCATTATAACTTCTTTCACATTCGAAAATCTTTGGCATAACAATAGCAGGATCACCAAAAACCTCTCTTGTCATAGAGCCGCCATCAGATTCCAATACCTCTTTAGTAATCGGACCTCTAAGCATCAGATACTCTGCACCATTATTGAGTTCAGTTTCTCTTCGGCTAACACCCGAACCAAGCACTACAGATTTGCTATTTGCAAATTTAGCAATTGAACCGATTGATATAAGGTTTTTACCATCAAAGGACTTCATTTTATTTGGCGTTATCAGCTTCACAGAGCGATTTGCAATTCTGGTTATAATGTAAGGACTTAACCAATCACCAAAATTACCTGGTGCTGGATTAAACCACCAACATAAAGGGATAGGGTTTAATCCTTTGGCATAGTTTTGGTATTCAAGGATTGAATCAGCTTGAGCTAAAATATCACTCTTCACTTTATCTTGAGCCATAATATTCTTATTTCTCAAGTCGGAAATTTGTTCAAATTTATTATTTAGAGCACTTACTAACACTTTATGCTTAAAGCTTTTTAGAGATAGTTTTTCCGCATGAACTTCCGCTGTATTTACTCCACCGGAAATAACTCTTTTAGCTTTTAAAGCATACTTAAGAAGTCCAAATTTCGACAGCGTGCTGATCAATACTTGCTTCTTATCAGTGCTATTATTTATTTTTTCGTGTTGAGCGACTTTACCTACAAAGTTCTCTACATTACCAGAGGCACCAAAACTAAAAAACCCTTCGCTTTCACCATCAGATCTCTCTCTTGAAGGAATAACTTGATAACTCAATAAATCACAATTCATACGCCATGACTCTTCAAAAAAGTAATCATCGGTTGCTTTGCCAGTAAACTCTTTCTCTTTAGCTAATGCATCGCTAATAAATCGTCTTGCATTAGGTGTATTATTGACTCCAATAAAGCAAGGTTCCCAAAAACGGCTTCGTAAATGATAACCTGTTTTCATCGGTGATGAGAAACCTCGAGCGAAGCCTATAATATCTGAGCTAAAATTAGCAATATATTCAGGAAAGTAATTAATTTGACAATCTACATCAATCCAGAAAACTTTTTTATCCGGATTTTCAACACATGCTTGATTGAACATTTCAATTTTTTTTCTACAAACATCACTCCACTCTAAACCTTCTGGGATTGTAAGCAAGTCAATTTTATATTCAATATTAAGCCTTTTTAAATTAGCTATTAGTTCATCTTTCTTTTTAGAGTAATATTTATCATCAGTATAAAAT
>NZ_JAKMZC010000039.1:0-1881 GCF_029890535.1 Vibrio sp. S/42/10
CCAACGTTAGAACATCAAAACTACAAGGGTGGTATTTCAAGGACGACTCCATCACATCTAGCGACGCAATTTCATAGTCTCCCACCTATCCTACACATGTAGGTTCAATGTTCAGTGCCAAGCTGTAGTAAAGGTTCACGGGGTCTTTCCGTCTAGCCGCGGGTACACTGCATCTTCACAGCGATTTCAATTTCACTGAGTCTCGGGTGGAGACAGCGTGGCCATCATTACGCCATTCGTGCAGGTCGGAACTTACCCGACAAGGAATTTCGCTACCTTAGGACCGTTATAGTTACGGCCGCCGTTTACCGGGGCTTCGATCAAGAGCTTCGACCGAAGTCTAACCCCATCAATTAACCTTCCGGCACCGGGCAGGCGTCACACCGTATACGTCATCTTACGATTTTGCACAGTGCTGTGTTTTTAATAAACAGTTGCAGCCACCTGGTATCTGCGACTCTCGTCTGCTCCATCCGCAAGGGACTTCACTGATAAGAGCGTACCTTCTCCCGAAGTTACGGTACCATTTTGCCTAGTTCCTTCACCCGAGTTCTCTCAAGCGCCTTGGTATTCTCTACCCGACCACCTGTGTCGGTTTGGGGTACGATTCCTTACAATCTGAAGCTTAGAGGCTTTTCCTGGAAGCATGGCATCAATGACTTCACTACCGTAGTAGCTCGACATCGTATCTCAGCGTTAGTAGCGGTCCGGATTTACCTAAACCACCCGCCTACATACTTGAACCTGGACAACCGTCGCCAGGCCCACCTAGCCTTCTCCGTCCCCCCATCGCAATTGTAAGAAGTACGGGAATATTAACCCGTTTCCCATCGACTACGCCTTTCGGCCTCGCCTTAGGAGTCGACTTACCCTGCCCCGATTAACGTTGGACAGGAACCCTTGGTCTTCCGGCGAGGGAGTTTTTCACTCCCTTTATCGTTACTCATGTCAGCATTCGCACTTCTGATACCTCCAGCAGCCCTTACAGACCACCTTCAACGGCTTACAGAACGCTCCCCTACCCCACATACCCTAAGGTACGTAGCCGCAGCTTCGGTGTATAGCTTAGCCCCGTTACATCTTCCGCGCAGGCCGACTCGACCAGTGAGCTATTACGCTTTCTTTAAATGATGGCTGCTTCTAAGCCAACATCCTGGCTGTCTGAGCCTTCCCACATCGTTTCCCACTTAGCTATACTTTGGGACCTTAGCTGGCGGTCTGGGTTGTTTCCCTCTCCACGACGGACGTTAGCACCCGCCGTGTGTCTCCCGGATAGTACTTACTGGTATTCGGAGTTTGCAAAGGGTTGGTAAGTCGGGATGACCCCCTAGCCTTAACAGTGCTCTACCCCCAGTAGTATTCGTCCGAGGCGCTACCTAAATAGCTTTCGGGGAGAACCAGCTATCTCCAGGTTTGATTGGCCTTTCACCCCTAGCCACAAGTCATCCGCTAATTTTTCAACATTAGTCGGTTCGGTCCTCCAGTTGATGTTACTCAACCTTCAACCTGCCCATGGCTAGATCACCTGGTTTCGGGTCTAATCCTAGCAACTGTACGCCCAGTTAAGACTCGGTTTCCCTACGGCTCCCCTAAACGGTTAACCTTGCTACTAAAATTAAGTCGCTGACCCATTATACAAAAGGTACGCAGTCACACCACGAAGGTGCTCCTACTGCTTGTACGTACACGGTTTCAGGTTCTATTTCACTCCCCTCACAGGGGTTCTTTTCGCCTTTCCCTCACGGTACTGGTTCACTATCGGTCAGTCAGTAGTATTTAGCCTTGGAGGATGGTCCCCCCATATTCAGACAGGATATCACGTGTCCCGCCCTACTCGTTTTCACTGATTATGATGTGTCGGTTACGGGGCTATCACCCTTT